>JBAYGX010000010.1:0-21249 GCA_041666465.1 Candidatus Altimarinota bacterium | reverse complement strand
TGAGTTGTCAAAACCCAGAGCAAAATGCTTGGTTTGGTTAAGCGCATTGAAAGATGATATTCGCTCGCGAATAGAATCTTATAAAAGAAATAAAAAAATCGCCGAATGCATACAGGTTTTGAACGCGGCATTGGACGGCATGATTAGGGTCACCGTAGATCCTAACTATGGAGTGATTTTCTTTACATTTATTGGCGAACACACGCCGCAAGAGTTAATCGAAGGCATAACTTTACCAAGTGGTATGAGATTTAGAAAAAATCCGGCTGGTAATGGTTTTTTATTAGAAAAAACAACACCTCCGGAAGGATATGTCGAAGACATACTACGAATTGTAACACTGCAAGAATGGTCAAGATCAAATGATGGCTGTATACCTAGGGAGGAGATTAATACCGCTATCAAGGATGGTTATGACCAAAGAAGATTAGATACAACAGTTATACTGTCATCACCATCTTGTAGTAGAGACGGTAATGATGATATAGAGGCCTTTAAGACAATACTTGTTGAGATAACAACAAAGCTTGGGGCTTAAACATCTCGGTAGATGTTAGTCGTTGAACTAGAGCAATCTCCTTATTGAAAAACAGCGAGAAATCGAAAACAAAGCGCACTCATTTCAGCCCGCCAATTCGAGGATACTTTTATCGGCTCGAGAATAATTTCTAATAGAACGGATTAACAATTTCAGTTCGATTAAAATATCGGAAATAATACCCTTTAAAACATCTTGAGAAAAATCACCGGAGGAAAGGGAGGACTGATACTCTTCAAGCATGGAAGCCATACGAACAAGCATGGATTGCGTCACAATAGCATCTTGGTTGTCTTCCTTTAACCGATCAAGTGATAAGGAAGGTGATTGAAATGGGATCAGAGATTGTAGGAAAAGGAGGATTTTTATTATGAATGATAAAAGCATTCCGGGATCGGCTACTCTACTTAATTCGGTCGATTCTGCGACAGTCTCGCCGGTTAATGCATACTGTCTATTTTTAACAGCTCTAATAATCTCAAGTAAAGCCCGATAATTACTTATAACATTTGCATCAATTTCTATACCCTGGGTTGCATCAATTTCAGCACTTTTGTCATCTAAAACAGCTCGAACCCTCATTTCGGTTTCATTGATTTTAATAGATATTTCCATCCCCATAAAACAGGCCCTTGCCGTAATACGAGGACCGGTTTCCAGCTTACGGCATAAATCTTCAATATGAGATTGTTCACGCGGCATGCTTGCACTTTAAAAGCAGAACAATTTATAGTGGAATTGCACATCTGTCAATCTTATACGGTGGTTCAATAGCTTCGCATCACCGCACAATTATGAGTTTCTTAATTCCCCATCGTGGATCAATGGACCTCCGGCTCAACTACAACAAAAGCAATCCCGGTATGACAGTCTTCGCAAGTACTACCAACAATAACGGTACCGGTGGACAATTCTCCAGTACGTGGATTTGAGAATGTTAATGTTTTTCCGGCAAGATCTCTTGTCCTATGCACATTACGATCTACATCAGCACTTTTTCTAGTTAACCCAACGATTGCACCTCCGGTAATTGCTTTTTCCATAGGTCCTTGGCAACAAGGACATTGCGCGGGAACAACTTTTCCATCACGGTCTTTAGCCATCATCCCCAAAGATGTTTTGGCTGCAAAAACATCGGTCATAGTTCCGGAACAGGCGCGATCCATGCATCGCAAATCTTCTACCTTAAAACAAACATTTTCAGCTTCGGCAGTTGTTTGATAAAGATTAAAACCACTATCGGGAATAACATCAGGCATATTGAGTTTTATTAAAGATTTAAAGATATAGGGCGAAATTATATAACCCAAATACGAAATAGCAATGCTTTTTTGTAAAATGTAACCAAAAATTTGCCTACTGATGTTTTTTCGCTATAATCCTCCCTGCAGTGCGGAGCATGTTTACTATCAAATTGAAAAACGGGCAGGTACCGAAGTGGTCAACCGGGACAGACTGTAAATCTGTTGGCTTATGTCTTCGAAGGTTCGAATCCTTCCCTGCCCACCAGCCGGTAGCGAGCCCCGCAACGCGGGGCGAACGAACGGCATATTATTATAGTGATTGCGCAAGCAATCTCATCTTGAAAGAATACAGATTTAGACAATCAAATAGGCGAAGCTTTGGCTAGTGCAAAACTTGTTCCAATCTGAAAGATCCCAGAGAAATTTGACAAACACAAAAAACGGCTTACAATGCGCATCTAAAAATTTAACCTGTTTTAAAATGACTTACGGGGGACATGGCGATGCAATTGACGATGACTATGACGATGACGAATCGGAAGATGAAGAAGATGATGACGATGAATCTGTTGATAGACCCGATGGACAGATAATAGGTAGAAAAACTCGCGGTACCGATCGCGTTTCGCGTGAAGATGGGGGCTCAAGAAAAATGGAGAGTTTAAGGAGATCTTTTGGCACGAGAGGTGTGTGGGGTACCAGACCAAATCCAAGAAAAGTAGGGCGCTAAATATGGATCAAGGGACTTTTACCGAAATGGTTATTACGAAAAAAGTTCGTATAACAACCACATTCGGACCAGTCCAAATCTGTTAAGTTTACAATCGATCGTTGCTTTAAACCATAGTGCATCTATGTAAAGACAAAGTATGCTTAACCTGTTAATCCCCAACCCATGCTGAATTTTGCAGAAATCGACAAAAGCGTTTAGGCAAATTGAACGATTTTTATTTCCTCCACCTATTTCCCCGTTGATCCCTAAATATCTCCCTCTGTAATTCCGCTTTCCGTAATTCTGTTTTTCTGCTATAATTAACAGATAAGGCTGAACCTTTTTCGCAAAACAAAAAATAAACATGTTGCCAACAACCGCTCCCGAAGCAAAAAAAACGGAAGAACCTAAACAGCCACTACCAGGCGAAACCCAGCCAGAGATACAACCGGCTGTCGATACTGAAGTTTCGCATGTAAAAACTGCATGCAAAGAGGCAAAATGTTCAATTCATGACAATACAAGCGAGAAAACAAGCGCCCTCGCAACCGAACAAAAATGCGATACTGTTCAAGAAAAGATAAAAGAAAAACTGCCCGAGACGGTAAAAGACCTGAAAGAAATGAACATAGATGAACTTTTTGCTCTTGAGGCGCAATATCAAGGAATTTTGTTTTATGCATTTACGGATTTCGCAAACGGCACTACGAAACTGGAATTCGAGAAATGGGATGAGTGGTACAAAGAGCCGAAAGAAGGAGAGAAATTAACAGTTGATTTCCTGGGCAACCAAGAAGCTTACGACAAGCTGGGTGCCGGCGATATTTTGCCACCATCAGTTAGGAAAATAACGGTTTTGGAAGACGGAAAGGAAGAAAGAAAAAGAGAAAGCACGCGAAGGATAGGGTTGAAAGGAAAAAACGATAATTCTCAACCAAACGGATTCTTTGATGCGGAAGGATACATCCCTGTCTTTACGGGAGATGTAATTGTAATTGGCGCACCGGATAAAACATTCGATAAATATATAAAACCGGACAGAACACTGGATTACGATGCCTATAACGCAGATCAAAAAGAACAAATCAAAAAAGACAAAGAATTTTTAGGTACACTTGAACCTGGGCAGAAGAGCAAACAACCAAGTCCCGAAGAAATTGCAGCATTGATTGCAGGCGCGGAAGGCAAAGGTAAAAAAATCGTAGAAGCGGTTCGAAATTTGGTAGGCAAACCAGGTAGCAGCTGTTGGGACTGGGTAAATCAAGTTTACAACTCAACATCTCCAAAAATGCGCCCTCAGAGGATTTACCAGGATTTAAATTATTCCGGTAAAAGATGCGGAGATCATCATGCTTCGCCGGAGCTTATGAAAAAAATCCAACCCGGGGATTGGCTTTATATAAATAACAAAAACAGACACGACCCGAACGGATGTCATAGTTGTATTTTCTTAGGGTGGGTAGGTGATTCGGCAAATCAAATCGCGCAAATAGCGAGTTGTCCGGGTGCAGGCAGAAGAGGTCGTATCGACGAAAAATGTAATCTTAAGAAAAATCCTGTAACTTATATTGCTAAACCGGTTTAAGAAGATGAATGTCGAATATCAGATTGCGAATGATGATAGATAAAGGCTAAAATAACTTTTGCGATTTAAGCGTTTTCCACATGCCAAATTTCATAGTTGAAGGTCAGCATAAGCTCAAAGGAGAGGTAAAAATAAGCGGTTCAAAAAACGCCGCGCTTCCGATAATGGCGGCATGTTTACTGACGAGCGAACCGTGCATTCTCAACAATGTTCCGGACATTTCCGATGTGCACACGATGCTCTCGATTATAGAAGAGCTTGGCGCGAAAACGGCTTTCAAAAACAATCAGGTTTTTATTGAGGCGAAAAAAATCTCAACATCAAAAATTACGAATGATCAGGTGAAAAAACTTCGAGCATCAATTCTCGTCATGGGTCCGATGCTCGGACGAACAGGTGAGGTGGAGATGGATTTTCCGGGCGGGTGCGTGCTTGGTAAGAGATCGGTTCACGCGCATACCCATGCGCTACGAGCGCTTGGCGCGGAAGTTGAGGATGATACGAACTCACTTCATTTCAAAGCTAGCAAATTAACAGGAGCGAAAATAATCATGGCGGAAGCGAGCGTCACCGCTACGGAAAACGCGATAATGGCGGCGGTGTTAGCCGAAGGGGTGACTGAAATCAGATGGGCGGCAACGGAACCGCATGTCCAGGATTTATGCAGATTTTTAAATAAAATCGGATCGGATATAAAAGGAATCGGATCACATGTTTTGCATATCAAGGGAGTTAAGAAATTGCGCGGCGGTTCGTATAAAATCACTTCTGATTATCTCGAGACCGGCACGCTTGCTCTTGCGGCGGTACTTACACACGGAGATGTTATTTTGCGCGACACCAGTCCGGAGGACCTGGACAGTTTTTGGGAAAAACTTGAAGAGGTCGGGGCGAAATTCGTTTTGGGTAAAAATGAAGTTCATGTGAAACCTTCTTCTCACTGGTTGGCTGTAGAAAAATTGCGAACGGCGGTTTATCCGGGCTTTGCAACAGATTTGCAGGCGCCATTCGCGGTTTTACTGACTCAGGCAAAAGGCGAGAGTAAAATTTATGAAACGCTTTTCGAAGGTAGATTAAATTATCTTTTTGAACTGCAAAAAATGGGGGCGGATATTGAAATATTAAACCCGCATCATGCCGTGATAAGAGGGCCTAAGGAACTCAAAGGTGTGCCGATTGCGAGTTGCGATATTCGCGCCGGTGCGGCGATGGTGTTGGCGGCGTTATGCGCAAAGGGGACGACGGAGATAAGCAATATTAATTACATAGATAGGGGATATGAGAAGATTGATGAGAAGCTGAGGGGACTTGGAGCGGAGATAAGCCGTAAGTCATAGGTCGTAAGTAATATGACCGGATCTGTTCATGCTTTGATGTAGCATATAAAGCATTCCACCAATTTCTCGTGTCTTGATAGTGAGAGCCTCCTCGTCAGTTTTTGTTATATACATAAGTTCACGACTCAAAAAAATATAATATTTCAATTCTTCAAGAGATGCATTCGACATTACATAAAAATGTTGTTGGTCTTTAATGGTTTTTCGCTTTGTGCCTTCTACAATATTTGCGACAACAGATATTGCAGCTCTTCGCATTTGGCTGGTCAAAGAGAATATCTCTTTTTTAGGAAAAAATTCAGTTATTTTGTAAATTTCAAGCACAAGCAGATGCGCTTTCTCCCAAACTCTTAATTTTTTAAATTTTTCCATACCTACGACTTATGACCTATGACCTACGACTTATGACCTATGACCTACGACTTACGACTTACGACCTACGACCACCCTCCCATCTTCATCAGTCCTGAAAATCTCCGCCCCAACCTCTTCGAAATTCATAATCGCCTCTTCCGTCGGATGTCCGAAATCATTTTCACCAACGGAAATTACAACGGTATTCGGACTGACGACCTGCAAAAACGGGAGACTGTTTGAATACTTGCTCCCATGATGAGAAGCCTTAAAGATATCACTATCGAGCAATAAGCCGTGATTGAGCAACTGCGATTCGATTTTCTCCGTGCAATCTCCGGCAAGCAAAACCGCCCCACTTCCATAAGTGATTCGCATTACAATTGAAGAATCATTTATGTCGCTGAAACTCTCGCCGGAAATGCTTTCAAACGGATACAAAACATCCACGAAAACCCCATCGTCAAAAGAAAAATCCGTACCCTCATCTGCAAAATAAACATCAGTTCTGTCCTCGCGCAAATTTGACAAAAATTCATCATAATAAGCGTTATCATAATCAACTCCGGTTATAAGAGCGGAATCGATCTGATATCGCGCGGTAACGGATACAAGACCTTGAATGTGGTCGTCATGAGGATGCGTGAGCACGAGTAAGTCGATATTTTTCTTGAAAAATGGTAAGACGGCGTTGAGCTCGGACATAACTTCCGTTTCGGGACCGCCATCGATAAGAATAATTTTATCCGAGGGGGTTTTTATTAAAACAGAATCTCCTTGCCCTACATCAAGGAAATAAACGATCATCTCTCCGTGCGAGAGTCGCGACCAGTGAATATAAAAAAGCACGCATGAAATAAGTAGAAAAAAAACAAAAAAGCGTTTAAGATTTTTCATGCAATAAAAATGCACCCCTAACATTAAATTTTTATGAAAAAACTCATTATCTTAATCACGATTCTAACCGTAACAGGTTGCGCTCAACCGGTCCAAACGCAGGTAACAAGCCCAGTCACAACCTATATAACCTCCGAAGGTATCGGTCAGATCGCGGTCCAAATAGAATTCCCGTCAGCACCTCGTTACGAAGAAGGTGCGCCGATAATCGTTTACACCCCTTCGACATTTTTCACTCGAGACACGCAGGAATTCGTAACACTCAAAGGGATAACAGACCAGGGTTTTATTGAAATCAGCATGAACCTTCCGGGAAGAGGAGGTAGTGATGGTACGAACGATTATGGTGGCGAAGATTCAATGAAGGCATTTAGGGATGTAGTTAAATTTGCTTCAGGCGACTTGAAAAATACGGATGGCAAAACATTATGCGAACTGATTCCAATCGAGCCGTTATATTCCGATGTTGGGATTTATGCATTTTCTCATCCTGGGATTCTCGCGACAAATACATTGGCGACTTACGGTTCGGAATTGCAGGGCGTTGATTATTTTGTTGGGCGGGAAAACCCGACAAACGACCAGCTTTCGGCACTTGAAGTCGGGCAATATGTTCAGCTTTATGAAGACGGAGGGGAATCGGGCATGAAAAATACACTTTATGATTACACGGAAGATTATTCGCCGGAAGAACTTACAATAGATTATTCGAGCATAAGATACGATCAGGAAACTGCAACGCTGTATTTTGATAAAAATCTGAATGGTAAGATTGGCATTTTGGACGAGTATGTTTTTGGCGAAAAAGTTCCCGAGATGTTTGGGAAAAAATGTTATTCGGTTGCGCTTCTAACGGCACTTCGTGAAAACGGCTCGATTGCAAGTGCGACTTGGCCGGAAGATTTAGCGACACCGGAAGAGGCGAGCGAGTGGTGGAGTATTCGCGAGACAAACGATTATTATTCGCTACTTGCCGACTCATTGCCGAACCTGAAAGTGATGCTGGTTTTTGCGGATTTGGATCACGTGCAAACGGCGGCAGACAAACCGCATATCCATCAGGCTTACGATGGGTTTCATGAGATTGCCGGACTGTGGACAAGATTGAATCCGGATTCGTCTTATCTCAAATCGCTTGATATCGACATGGAGCATGATGCGAATACCGAACCCGAAGACTGGGGCGAAATAGACGCTTGGGCTTACAAAAAATCAAACACCTCAAATGTGCTAGTTCCGATTGCAGGTATTTTGGAAATGGCGGATAGAACATATTACGGGGAGTGGGGTGAGAATTTGACAGAAGCTTTGCAAAAATAAAGAAACCCAACTTTTCAGTCGGGCTTCTTCTTAACTATGTAACTATGTCACTCTGTCACTTCTTCTACTTCTTCCTCATCACAAACCCTGTCCCAAGTACACTCGCCAAAAGTACAATTCCAAGTCCGGCTCCTGTTTGAGGCAAAGTGACAGTTGTAATTACGCCTTCGCTTTCATTACCTGTTTCATCAACAGTTGTTAATTTAAATGTATAAGTTTGACCTTCAGTAAGATCTTCAGCTGTGTAACTTGTTGTTGAAGCACCAAGTGATTCAGCATCACCATAACTTGTTCCGCCGTTTTCACTCATGTATAGCAATTGATCTGCCAAATCGCCTGCGCTATTAACGCTTGCGGTCCAAGACAATTCAACACTTGTCGCTACATCTGAAACAAGAGATGCTAAGAAATTAGTAACATCTTCAGGTGGAATCAAATCGGAAACTTCAAGCAAAGGAGCTTCGAAACTTCCGGTAGAATCAAAAGTGTCGGTTAATTCATTTCCGGCAACATCAGTTATACCGGTTACAGTAAGGATATAATCTTCACCCGCACTTTGTTCGGTTGTTTCAAGGATAACTTTACTATTATCTTCTTCGTCCAATTTCATACTCAAAACTTCAAGAGCTGAATTATCTTTTGCCAAAATAACATCAAATGTTACGCCGGTACCATCTTCCGGTAAAACCATGTCTTCATCGAAATCAACTACGATTTCGGTAAGAGTTGTAGCCTCGATTTGATCAATAGAAGGAGCGGTTGTATCTTCAGGAGCTGCTTCGTGAGTCAAAGAATCATCTTCTACCGTAGTGTCCACGACAACCTCTTCACCGGTTGAATCATCAAGTACAAGCGCCTCTGCGGCACCTGTGAATACGGCCGTATCGGAAGTACCGCTTACAATAGGATTCCCGGCAGTATCGGTTATGCTTGAACTTACGGTTAGCATATAATTTCCACCTTCATCTTGAGTTGAAGTGATAACCAAAACGGTTGTCGTGTCTTCATCGGAGGTATACGCATCAATAACTTCCAATTGAGCGTCAGTATCCATATTTACAATTGAAAAAGCTGACATCCCATCGGTAGGTACGGTAACATCTTCAGAGAAATTTACCTCAACCGTCATATTGTTTGTTGCGGTTGCGCCAACAACATAAGGAGCAGAAGTGTCGCCCCCGGTTGCTGAAACAGGAGTGGCTGAAACCTCTTCGCTATAATATTCACTTTCATTTCCTGCCGCATCAAGAGCGGTGACCGCAAAATAATAAGTAGTATCATTTATAAGTCCGCTTACGGTATAAGAAAGAGCATCGTTATTTGTCTCGATAGGTTCGAGATCATAACTTCCGCCATCTTCTACAACACTAGTAAGACCGGAATAGATCTTGTATTCGGTTACACCAACATTGTCGGTTGTCATATCCCAAGATAGTTCAACCTCGCCGTCTCCGGCTTGCGCCGTAACACCTTCCACATCCGAAGGAATTTGCAGATCATCGGCGGCAAAAGACATCGGAATCATGGCCACTAGAGCGATTAACGAAGCAATCGCGAGAACAATTTTGTTTTTCATTTTTGTGAAAAATTAATAATTAAATCTCATTATTATATCAGAAAAACGACACAACTTCAAGAGCCTGTAATAATGGTACGTATTGGATTAACAAAAAAAGGCCTGTCCCAAGACAGACCTTTTTAGCATATGTATTTCGTTCTAGAAGTTATAATCGCTATCAATTATGCCTCCGTTAGAGCTACGAAGATAAATTGTCTCGCCGGAATAGTAATATTCAATTTCGACACTTTCCCATGGGGCAAGGTCGTAAGAACCAAACTCATAGAATGTCTCATCGGTTTCCAAGCTGTATCCCTCCAGGTTTACGGTGCTGTCTCCGCAATTCTCGACCTCGAGTGTCTGGTCGCTGGATGAAGAAGTTAGATT
Organism: Candidatus Altimarinota bacterium; assembly: GCA_041666465.1. Classification (GTDB taxonomy): domain Bacteria; phylum Patescibacteriota; class Gracilibacteria; order UBA1369; family UBA12470; genus XYC2-FULL-41-22. The sequence continues at coordinate 11,317 of JBAYGX010000010.1, read as the reverse complement.
AAGACAAACATATTCGCTTGTGTCGTCTTCCGGCTCAACATATGAATCATCATATTCATACGCATCAGAGCTATCGTCTGCACTATCATCGGAACTGTCGTCCTCCTCGTCAACCAATAGATAATCCAATCCGTAGTAACTAAGGAAAATTTCATCATCGCCATCTTCATACCATCCGTAATCAAAATCTTCCATTACAATAATGCGGAACATATACTCTGCTGCGCCTCCACGATCCATCCCTTCGGAAGGATTGAAATTGCCGGATGTTCCGTCTAAATTCCAATATTTAACTAAATAAACATAAGGAGCGTACCAAGCGGAAGCGTCGGTATCATCAAATAAATCGTAGTCGGAAATATCGGAACTGTCTGGGAGTATATCGCTATATCCCCATGCGTTGACAATCATTTTTGAAGCCTCAACCTTGTTTACCGTGTTACCGGGAAGAAATGTGCCATCCGGATAGCCATCAACCCAACCTTCCGAATATGCATAGCAGACATAAGGGGCATACCACTCGTTTGTGACATCGGGGAAACAGTCATGATAAAGCGTCTCATCAGGTTCAATCCCTTGAGAGGCAACCAAAACTTTCATAAGTTCGGCACGATTGATTGTGTTTGAAGGACCGAAAGTCCCGTCACTATAACCCTCTAGAGTTCCCGTATAGACAAGATATTCGACAGCGGCGCGGTTTTCGTGTGTGTCGGGGACATCGCTAAATGTTCCGGCGAGTGCCGTAACAGGGAATAAACCCGCAATCATCATCGTGACAAGAAACGCAGATGAGAATTTCATGAGAGATTCGGTTAAAAAATACATTGCTCCGATAATAATTGAAGTGTGGAATTTAATCAAAAGCAATTTCTTATGTCTTTACGACATCACCGCTTTGCTATATTTTTCATATGTAATAAAACAAAGCAATGATCGCAGAACAACTTCAACAACTCGTTTCGGATTCACTGGTCAAGTCCTCTCTTGAATTTAAGGGTAAAATTTTAATTGAAAAACCTGCCGATAAATCACATGGTGATTTCTCAACTCCGGTCGCGCTCCAAATGGCTCGCGAAATTGGTAAAAATCCTCGCGAAGTCGCAACTCAAATCGCAAATAATCTTGAAAAAGGTGACACAATTGAATCTGTTGAAATTGCAGGTCCGGGATTTGTTAATTTCAGATTAAGCAAAAAAGTTCTTGAAGACCGCATACTGGAAGTTAAGAAGAAAAAAGAAAAATTCGGGCGCGGCGCAACACTCAAAGGCAAAAAAATAATGATTGAATTCGCGCATCCTAATACTCACAAAGCTTTCCATATTGGACACCTTCGTAACATAAGTCTTGGAGAATCTCTTGTTAGAATTATCAAGTCGCAAGGCGCAAAAACTTTCCGTGCTAATTATCAGGGAGATATTGGTTTGCATGTCGCTAAGTGTTTGTGGGGTTACGGACAATCAACAGAAAAAATCGGAGACGATGCTACTCCACAACAGAAGGCAGAATTTCTCGGTAAGGTTTATGCAATTGGAGGGAAAGCTTTTGAGGTAGACGAGAAAGCGCGTGCGGAAATTTACGCAATAAATAAAAAAATCTATTCACGTGATCCCGAAATAGTGCCGCTTTGGGAGAAGACGCGAAAATGGAGTTTGGAGTATTTTGATTATATTTATAAAAGACTTGGTACTCATTTCGATAGGTTGTTTTTTGAGAGTGAGGTTTTTGAATTGGGGAAAAATCTTGTTGAAAAATTTAAGGCGAAAGGGGTTTTCGAAGATTCGCAAGGTGCGGTAATTTTCCCGGGTGAAAAATACGGTCTTCACAGCAGGGTTTTTATTACAAAAGATGGAAACGCGACTTATGAAGCTAAGGAAATGGGATTGGCCAAGCTTGAGCGTGAGGCTTTTAAATTCGATAAAGCTATCCATGTGGTTGCGAATGAACAGGCGGATTATTTGAAAGTTACTTTCAAGGCGATGGACTGTTTGTTTCCGGGGATTTTACAAAAACAGTTCCATCTTTCTTATGGGATGGTAAATCTCACGACCGGCAAAATGTCTTCGCGAACGGGCGATGTGATTACCGCCGAGGCGCTTATAAATGAAGCACGAGAAAAAATCGGTGAAATAGTCGCCGGATCAAAATTAAGCACCGAAGAAAAAGAGTTGGCAATCGAAAAAGTCGCAGTTGGCGCACTCAAGTTTACAATGTTATTTACGAACGCAAAAAGCGATATCGCTTTTGATATAAATAAAGCTGTTAAATTGGATGGAGATAGTGGTGCGTATTTGCAATACGCATATGCTCGAATTTGTTCGATTACGGAAAAAGTTAAGAGTAAAAACAAACCGAATTTCGGTGCGTTTAATGATGCCGATTGGGATCTCGCAAGATGCTTGAATATGTTTGAATATACGGTCGCAAAAGCTGCGGAAGAGTTATCTCCGCACGGAATCGCACATTACTTATTGGACTTGGCAGGTGAGTTTTCGAAATGGTATGCCGTAAATACGGTTAAAGATGCCGAAGGCGGATTGAAACCTGCTCGTTTGGAGTTGATTAAGGCCGTGGCGCAGGTGATAAAGAACGGGCTGGAATTACTTGGGATCGAGGTTGTGGAGAAAATGTGAGCGCAAAGAAAGGTTGTCTTTCGGACAACCGCTTCGTTGCGCAATACTATCAAGCCCGATTGCGTATGCAATCTCCTTATATAGGTCTTTAGGCGCTAGGACATTAGCAAAAAAACATATGACATTAATCGAATATACTTCAGTCAGAATTCGAGAAAACAGAGATCCGTTGGTCAATTTGGCGGTATTTAATTTTATTTTGGAACCGAAATATTTTCAAAAAGGACTCGCGGAAGACTCGAAAATGTTTATACGCAGAGAAGTAGGTTCGAAACTTGAAAGAATTCAGGAAAAACTAAAAGGGTACAGATTCAAAATCTGGGACGGACATCGCTCGAGAGTCGTACAAAATAATATTTATAAAAAATACTGGGAAGAATTGGCAAAACGAAACCCGGGATGGAACGAGAAAATGTTGAAACTTGAAACAGGGAAATTCGTGTCCCCGGCAAATAATCCGGAACGGATTCCTCCTCATGCAACGGGCGGATCGATTGATCTTACACTGGTGGATAAAGAAGGTAATGAGTTAAAAATGGGAACTGAATTCGATGCGTTTGGTCCGAACGCAAATCCTTTCGCGGATATAAGTCCGGAAGTCACAGAAAACCGAAAAATTCTCAGGGAAGCGATGCTCGAAGAAGATTTCACTATGGATAAAGACGAATGGTGGCATTTCGATTACGGAAACCAGAGTTGGGCCTTGAATAAAGGAAGACCTTTTGCTATTTACGGGGAGGTTTAATGAGGTCGCAGGTAGCGAGATTCATATAACACTACGGTCTATGAGTAAATTGCCAATAGAAAATCATCCAGAATTATTACAAGAATATGGTAGGGCAATCGCATGGTTCAACATGGCAGAATCATATTTAAACATGGTCTTATTGGTAAAGGGTGGATTAATAAAATCCAATGTAAAACTTGTAAATCAAATTTTAGACGGGATGATGGTTGGTAAAAAAATATCACTCGCAGGAACTTTTCTTCGAGACGAATTGATTAAAAAATTATGGAAATTAAATAGCAATAGGGTTTTATTAGCTCATGGCGTTACAGGAGAAAAAGTACCAAGTGATAATCCAAAATTTAAAACAGGGCAATTCTCCATACAGCACAACCAAAAAGATTATCCCTTCACGAAAGAAATTTTGGCAGAAACAATAAACCTCGCAAAAGAGTTATCAGTGGAATTGCATAAAGAAGTAATTTCTAAAAGTTCATAATAAAAGTCACGGAATCGCTTTCGCTTTCCGTGACCTCTCGGCAGGGCTCTTCTCTTCAAGTTGTAAGTTGTTAGCTGTAAGTTACAAGTTCCTACTCAATCATCACGCTCCCCGTCTCACCCGACACATTCATCACACTTGTATTCTGCGCATCTTGTATAACAGCCGGTTCCGCAATGAACACACCTTTATTTATCACACGGGCGGTATAAGTAATTATTTCCGTATAAGGCGTACTTGATACATCCATAGCTTCTCCTCCCGCAGCCAAATATTCATCATAAGTTGAATAATAACTGCATGTCGTAGAGCCATCAGGGTTATCGGTGCAAAGCTCCCATTCAGCATAATCCTCAGGTTCAAACGGGTTGTATCCAAATGCAAATGAAACCGCTTGTCCTTGATCAAAATGGAAGTAGCCACCACCATTGGTAGATAATCTAAGCCCGCTTGGTAAATAATCTATAATGGAATATATACCTTCGACATCACCAGGTACGGTAGCTGTTAACTGAATCTCCACCAAATCACCGGCTTTCAAAATATTTGTTTCGTTACCATCAACGAAATATTTTCTTGTAATCGACAGACTCGAATCGGTTTCAAGCGTAGAAGGATCAACAATTTCTTCATAATTAGTGATTACATTAACATCTCCTGTAATTGAGCTGAATTTCGCCCCGCTTAACTCTTCAGGCAACATGCTAACTGTATAAACATCATTACCTTTCAAGGTGATTTTTTCACCATTTAATTTGAAACTCACCTCCGCATCGGCTCCCATATCAAGTAAACCTTTTGCATAAAGAAGTTTCTCCACATCAACCAGTTCGGATCGGCTCATCCCACCAACATCATTATCGATAACAAATTTCCACAAGCCATCGATATTATCATCGCCGATTTCAGCCGCCATAACCGCTGCAAGTGCGGTCCAAGACAATTCACTGTCGAGAGAAGCACCATCTTCGGTTATTTTGATGTAATCGGAATCAACTTCGGAATAATTTTGTATGATATCGAGATATAAATCTTGCGCCTGATTTTTCGCGCCAAATTGCAAGTAAGCGAGTGCGGCATAAATCTTATCTTCAAGCGTCATTTCATTGCTTGTAACCAAGTAATTAAGCTCGGTTAAATAATTTTCATCCATCGCCGCCAAGCCGTAAATCGCCATGATCTTCTCGGTCAGTGTGTAATCGGTATGAACAACATTATAACCTTTTGCCTGCAATTGTTCGGCGGTAAGCAAATAAGATTCAAAATAAGATATCAAATCTTTTTCACTCCAAAGCGAACTATCGAGAGCGGCTAATTTGGCAGACAATTCAAGCCTGCTTGAATCATATGTAAGCAAAGCGATGCCACCATCTTCTCCATAGTAAACCGTAGATTGATAATTAAAAGTCGGGAACTCCCAATCGGCGAACTCCGAATCGAAATATTCGTTCAATAATTTTTGCGAAACATATTTTGTTGCCATTTGATCGGCGCGATCACCATCGTTGTAAGAAGAAGAAATAAGTACATCATAAAATGCCCCGACCTCGCCATTTACAAATGTAAGTTCGGTTCTTTCCTCATCTGAACCTTGCAGATCGATTCCTTCACTCAAAACGGAATTCCAAACTTTGTTGATGGCGAAATGAGAAGAAACAACATTTGTAGTTAGCATTAGCGAATCACCTTCATTGCCGCCATCTGTTTCAGCCCAAGTTGTAATCTCTTTTTTCCCTGCGGTTAATCCGTCAAAATCGAAATAAACATTTTGATAAGCGCTGCCATCTTGAGTTTGTTCATATCCGAGATCGGAACTGTCCATGCCGAATGTAATCGCGCTGTCTGTTGTCAAATAATCGCCATAAGCACGGACAGGGATGGAAGGTTTGTCACCGACCAGGTATTCGCTGCTTATTACCGGTAAGACGATCACAGGGCGAGTAGAATCGATATTCGTTGTTCCAAGACCAGCTTCCAGCTTGTCACCATTTATTGCAGATGCGACAACTCTCCAAGAAGTTATGTTGTCAGGTAAAGTAAATGTAATGGAAGTATTTCCGCTCGAATCGGTATCAACAACATCAAACAAAGCGGTATCTTTCAATACTTCCCTAGTTCCACCTTTGTCATTATGTACATAAATATCATTGGCGAAATATGTGTGATATTCTTCGACTTCGAAATTATAAACGAACGACGGTTCGGAAATTTTCTCAATTGATTCGACAGGGACTTCGTTCCCGTCTTTGTCAATCAATACATCCCCGAGTTTAAGCTCGCTTGCCAAATTCCACTGACCGTTTATAAACATAATATGTTCGCCCGTGACACCAAGGGTGCCGTTAACGAGCAGATATTCTCCGACATAATGCTCATAAGTTTTTACAACATTTCCCGAAACGAGATTGTTTGTTAATGGATTTTCTCGAGTGGAAATTTTATCGCCAATTTCAATGTCTTCAATATTCTTATACGAACCGTCAGACATCAAGATTGGTGTTCCGGCCTTGAAACAACCACCTTTGCCACCGGTATCCTGTACCGCATCCTCCGTTGATGCAAATCTATAAAGAATCCCATCTGTAATCGGGCTGTAAAGTTGAGTAAGCGGGTCGGTTACCGATTCCGCAAACAAGCTGTAATAAGCCTCGTCGACGAGATAAAGATTCACAGAAGCTTCATCGGAAGTTTTGATATTTAAAGTCACTTCAGCCCCCGGTTCATATACATCTTTATCAGGTGAAATCTCAACGGTAAGCCGTTTGTTTTCATAGTTGTAATTTATGTAGCTGGGAGAAATATCGGAGTAAGTTTCTCCATCGAATATAATGCCGGCAATTGTCATATTCGGCACCATTTCGTTCGTAAATTCGAACGAGTAATTTGGGTTGTCGGAAACTTCATAGTCATTCGTTCCATCTTTCGATTGCAAGTATATATATTTATAACTGCCATCGCTTGGAGATACGAAGGCGGGATCATTTGAAATAACAGATACGGAAACATCACTACCTTCGTCATACATTTCTTCCACTCCATCAAAAGAATAATAATTGTATCCGGAATCGTAATAATAACCGTATGTCGTTGGGTATACATATTTTTCTTCTCTGTAATAATTGCCATTCGCGTCATAAATCGCGACATCTATATTGTAAATATATTCAGAATCAAGCCCCAAATCGTAATCCAAATTTCCATCAACATCGGTATATAGGGTCAATGTGTCGGTTGAAACATCGACTTCGGAATATTCATACTCTGTTTTCGTAATTTTATTTATATAATCATAATACTGTCCGATTTCCGTTTTCACTTGCTGCTTCTTCAGCACGGTTACGACAACTTTTGTATTGGGAGCAACTTCTCCATAAACATCGCCCCAAGATGAAATCCACCCGGTATTTTCACTCACTTTATCAATATCAACGAACTTAGTCTGCAGGGTAAGATTTTCATCGTAATTAACGGAAACCTCTTGCGCACCGACAAGTGAATTTATTGTTGTGACTTTTGCCTCACCATAGATACTTGCCTCCTCCTCGTTAACAGGGTTTATACTTATATAATCCGGAGAGAAAAGATCGCAGTAAGAAAAAACCTCACACGATTTATTGTCGCCTGCAATGTAGTTAATAGAAGTTTCCCCACCATCATCGGTTGTAATTGTGTTCTCGCCTTTATTGGAATAATAAGCATTCAATTCCAGATTTGAAACAGGCGTACCTTCGAAGAAAGAAGCGGCAACATCTATATTTGTGCTTTCGCCAGAGAACAAGAATGTTTTTTCCGGAGTAACCGTAATGTCATATGCCGGCTTAACGAAATCTTGCACGGAGAATCCTGCAGTCGAGATAACTTTTTCATCTTGAACTATCTCAAGTGCGTACCATCCCGGGGCAAGTTTTTCTATATCAACATCACCTTTGAAAACTCCGCCGTCTTCTACTTGTATATCTTCCGAATAAAATATCGAATCGTTCTCGGCCAGATATTTGGCATCCCAAATCCAAGTATTGTTGGTGATAATTAATTGAGCATCACCGGAAACCGAATCAGTTCTGCCTTTCAGGAATCCCCAATAGTAAATCTTGTCGGTTGGATGATAAGTATCTCTTTCGGTTTCGAAAAACTGCCAGTAATCGTTATTGGAATAGTTATTCCAATAGTCGTAAGGGTAATAAACATTTGAATCTCCGGAGGTTACGGAAATAAGTCCTTTTGTGTTTTCTTCGGAATCACTATAAGTTTCAATTTCAGGGAAAATTTTATCAAATTCAGCAACACCTTGAGAATTGGTATTCGCAGAATCAACTCCCGAAATCTCAACTTCCGCATCTGAAATCGGCAATCCGGTCGAGATATCATTTACCCAAATAAGAGATTTATTTGAGCTCAAAGAAACATAAGTTGCCAAATTGCTAACCTGCAAGAAAGCCTCTTTTTCGGTCCCGTCCTTGGACATTTTCACCAAGTAATATCCGGTATCCAATGTTTGTGGCAAAACAACGGCATAATCATAATAAGATTTATTTAACGGAGTTTCCGGCGCATCAATAATCAAATCAAGCCCATCAACTGGTGCGATGTAGGAATTGTAATAATAAGACCAATTTACGGTATTATCTTGTTTGGCTTGTAGCGCATCAGCGAAATCATCACCGCTTTCATACGCATAAACTTTTAAGGAAACCATCGGATTCTCTTCCACGGTAGCGGTGTCGTCATACCACCAAGAATAATAGTAAGCCTGCATTACAATATCGGCTCCCGGAGTGGCATTGTAGAAGTCCGATGCGAAACTGACACTGCTGTCGGCGCGACTTTCACCGGAAGTTTCGAATTGAAATGTGTAATCTTCGGCAAGAGTTTTTTCACTGCCATTTAACGGTAATCCCGCCTTAATCGTAACAGTATAAATTACACTTTCGGTCAAAGGATCCGCAGGGACAAAAACAGCGGTTTTATCCTTAACATCCCATCCGCCATTTGTTGTCGGTTCGATCGTGTAATAATTGGCAAAATCTGAAGCCTTCATTCCGTTATAATTGAAATTAATCTCGATCCCTGCATCCATCGGTACCTGAGTTGATTGATTTGAAGGTAAAGTTCCGGTAATACTCAAGTTCTCGGAAACTTGGTAGGCCCAAGAATATTCAGTTTTATATGGACTTGATTCCATATTTTGCGCATCAAGTTGAACCGAATAAACCTCGCCTTCTTGCAAAGGTTCGACTGGTGTAATTTGAACACTCGTGTCGCTTATTTGCTCTACATCAACAGCAGTTTCAGGCGTAATTACAAGCGCATCTTGCACCTCACCGGCATCGACAGTTCCTTTACTCTCAAGGATGAATCCGGACTCTGAATTAACACCCGAAGTGTCTTCTGTTGTTGGAGTTAAAGTGTAATAGTCTTGCGCCTCGGCAATATTTACAATCTGTATAATCTGTCCGCTTCCGCCCGGGAGAATTGAATAAACGACAACGCCAAGCAAAAGGGCGAATGCAGTAACTGACGCAAAAGTTTTTTTCCAGAAAGGAGTCATGGAAAACCGCCATCTGCTGCCTGTGTCTTGTGTCTTGCCGACTTCCGGCTGTGTCGCAGCAGCATTCATCGTATTAGCTCTTCTTAGGAGCTCATTCCGTAGATCCTTCCCGAATGCCTGGTTTTCACGCTTCTTAAGCATGTTGGAAAGTTGATTTAAGTATTTTTCTATATTTGTCATGGTTATTTTTAAGGTTAGAAATTACAGGTTTTTGATAATCTTTCTGTCGCACGCATTAGCTTCACGCCTACATTCGTTACGGTTATACCCAATATTTCCGCAATCTCTTGATAAGATAAATTTTCAAAATATTTAAGCGACAAAATGTCCTGATCCTCTTGTTTCAATTCTCTTATCGATTCGTTTAGCACTTTCAAATTCTTTAATTTTTCCTGCTCGTTTTCTCCTTCCAGTATTGTGACATCGGCAGCCTCGAATTTTTCTCCTTCTTCATGCCATTTATTGATCATCGCCTGATGCTCGGATTTCGATTTGCGATAATGTTTATTGATTTCATTTATTGCGATTCGATAGAGCCAAGACGAAAACGGTTTGCCTTGGTACTCAAACGAATCAATTTTCTCGAGTGCGATTATGAATGTTTCGGATGTTAAATCCTCGGCAAGCTGTACATTCGCGACTCTTGTAAGCAAAAATTTATAGATCTGCTTAAAGTATTTATCGTACAGCTTCACGAACTCGGTTTTGTCAGCTTGCGCCGCCGAGATCAGTTGCTCTTCTGGATCCATGGTGGAATGTTAAAAAATTGCTGCGACACTAGTATAATGCAAGTTTCTGGATTTATTACATTTGACTTTTTTTCGGGGGGGTATCCTAAAATCCTTTCTATTTTGTAATAAATAAAACCATGGGACCAGTAGATGCGGCAAGGATAAATCCAAATATCCCGGAAGGTTTTGAGGAGTTTGCATCGCGAGTCAGGGTGGAATTTCCAATCGAGGGTTGCGAAGACCTTCACGATGCGTTGGAAAATGGCAGACAAGGAGCGGGCCGTCAGCATAGCGAGTATTTTCGCACCATCTTATCTATCTCATATTTCGGATTTGTCTTGTCTGGCTCTGTTCGCAAGATCCATTCATATGGTTGTTTTTCTTCATTTTCTATAAGGCCGTGATGCGCGATGTCGTGATGAGCCTTGCATAGAGGTACGATTGCATCTGGGTCGTGTTCTTTATCGAGTGAGAATCTTTTTGTGTGATGAAAATTTACGGCGGGTTTGTTACAGCCGGGATGTGCGCAGAGGCCATTCGTTTTATTGATCACATGTTTTTTTATCTCACTTGGAATATATGGCGCGTCAGTTTTTACAGGTTCAGGCTTGGATTCTGTTTCAACATCATCCATGAGCTTCTCAAGCAAGCTTTCAAAATCGGCACGCTTCTTAAATTCCTCGAATCTCTTCGCAAGTTTCGGATTAAGTTTCACCTTCACCTCCTGTTCTTGCTCCTTCCTAGGACGGACATCGCGGGTATAAACCTCAAGAGTGTTTTTACTCATAATTCTTGCTTTCTCCGCCCAGAAACCTGCGGTTTCCTGTGTCGCTATCGTTGCAACAGGTTTGACTGCTCCGAGTCCTTTTTCTTCGGCAACTTTCAATAATTCCGGTTTGTCTTCGATATGTTTCATTATTCGCAAACATTCATTTACCTTATCATGGGTCATTCCCGCGAGCTTGGCCGCATACTCATAAATACTTCCGAAACCTTTTGCACGCCAAATCTCTTGCTTAGCTATTTCCGGCAATAACATTTCGCATCGCCTCATCCAATATTTTGCATTTTTACCATAATGAACGAATTCCTGATGTATGTTTTGCATATTTTTTATTCGTTAAATTCTACCGCCAGTATATCTGAAAACCGAGGCAAGTCCATCAATGCGAATTGACTTTT
>JBAYGX010000009.1:0-21306 GCA_041666465.1 Candidatus Altimarinota bacterium | reverse complement strand
TATGAAGATTACAGTATAGATTATGATTACGCAGAGGGATATTTCGAGTACGATTACTCTTACAACGGAGACTGTATAAGTTATTACGATTCCTATTCCGGAACTTATTATTATTACTGTCCGGATGGTTGTTGGTATTATGATGAAAGTTACTACGGTTACTACTACTGCAGTGAAAGCGGAGAGAGTTATTACTATGAGACCGGAGTAGTAGATTACGATTATTATTACGACGGATATTTCGAGTGGGACTATTCTTATAATTCATCATGTACCGCTTACTGGGACGGATATTCATACACCTACTATTATTATTGCCAGGATGGCTGTTACTACTATGATGAATACTATTACGGCTACTATTACTGCGAAGATAGCGGAAGTTATTATTATTACGGAGAGGATTCTTCTTATACATACGACGAAGGATATTTTGAACCGGATTATTCTTATAATTCGGCATGTACCGAATATAGCTACGGGGGAACAGCTTATTACTACTGCCCGGATGGTTGTTATTACTATGACTCAACCACGGTAGGATACTATTGGTGTGAAGGAAGTTATAGTTACTACTACTACAGCGATGATTGTCAGTACGATTCAAGATACGCCTATTACATCTGCAACAACGGATGTTACTACAACGACTATATGTATTGGTGCGATGACGGATACTACTATTATTACGACAACTACGACTACGACAACTACGACCAATATGACACCTATTATGATAGTTACATTTACTACGATACATATGCCTACGATCCAGCTACCGGTTGTTACTACTATTACGATGGAACCTACGACTGTTCATCGTATTATTATGGCTATTTTGAGACCAACTATTGGCTAAGCGATGACTGTATGGAGTATTCGGATGTATGGAACGGTACATATTACTATTGTCCAGACGGATGTTATTACCTCGAGGATTCTTATTGGTGTGACGGATATGAATACTACTATCAGGACTATTACACGGATTGGTACGGAGATTGGGACAGCTATAGTTACTGGGAGGGATGTTATGACTATGGTACATATTATTATTGTCCGGATGACGGATGTTATTACTATTCGGATGGATACACATGGTGTGAAAACAGTTACGATGTAGGGTATACAAGCGACTGTACATACGATGAAAACGGATACTATGTCTGCGATGATGGATGCTACTACTATGACGAGTATTACTACTGTGATGGATATAGGTATTACTACAATTGGGATGCCTATTATGACGATCAAGGCTCCACATGGTGGGATCAAAACTGCTACTACTACGATGATTACTACTATGGCGGGTACTACTATTGTGATGATGGATGTTATTACTATGATGACGGATATTCATGGTGTTCATCCGACTACTCCGGAGATACATATGAAGGAGATACCTACTATGGCGGAGATACCTATAATTACTACTATTGGGATTACGCAAACAACACCACGAGTTGTTGGTATGACCAAAACGGATACTATGTTTGCGAAGATGGATGTTACTACTATGACTACTACTACTATTGCGATGGATACCAGTATTACTACGATGATTACCAGTATGATTACTGGGATACTACAGCAGGGTACGACGCTGATTACTGGGATAATTCCTGCACTCAATACCAAGATGAATATCTAGGTTACTATTATTATTGCGAAGATGATGGATGCTGGTACTTCGACGAATACTACTATTGTGACGGGGAGTATTACTACTACTACGATTACACAACGGATAGCGAATGGGCCGGTTGTACCGCAGGACATGATACGGTATACGGTGATTACTACTACTGTCCTGACGATGGATGTTACTACTATGATTACTGGTATGAGTGTACTGATACCGGATATTATGATGACTGGTATTACAGCGCTTACGGAGAAGGTGTTCCAGAAACAGATTATTCCGATGTCGAACCATGGAGTCCATACATCGATGCGATTAACTTCTTGAGTGAAAACGATGTAATCGAAGGCTATTCGGACGGTACATACAAACCATATGCTGAAGTAAACCGTGTCGAAGCTCTCAAGATTATATTCGCGACGTTGGATAATGTATTCGATATTTACGATGTCGATGAAACACAAACAGACATCACATCGAGCATGAACTTCTCCGATGTAATAGACGGTTCATGGTACATACCTTACTTACAAGAAGCTTATGAGCAAGGAATCGTCGAAGGTTATCCGGATGGATCGTTCCAGCCTGCAAGCACTGTTAACAAGGTTGAAATCTTGAAGATGGTAATTGAAGCATTCGGCTTGGATGGTGACTTGAAGACGGAAATAACAACTACACTATATCCTGATGTAGATGAGACGGCTTGGTATGCAACATATGTACAGCTTGCCAACGAGATGGGTATTTACTACGACTTGATGCTTAGCGACAACTTCAATCCTGCCGAGGCCATGACTCGCGGTGAAATTGCCGAGTTGGTCTATAGATTCGCAGATCAACTTTACCTCTATGACGACAGCGGGGTAACGACAGATCGCGTGTTCCAGAACTAAGAATGTGAATACGAAAAGCCCCTCGCGAAAACGCGGGGGGCTTTTTAAAAACACAATAATGTAAAATATAAGCCAGCACAGACGGCAAGCGATATTTGAAAAATTGACAAGATGTCGCCACTATGGTATACGTAAGACATATTCATTTAAGCCAATTAAAACATGTCAATTCAATCAGCCGAAACTTGTACGAATCAATTGTTGCCAACTCAAGAAATACCTGGAACCGAAGGTCGTAGTGAAATTATAAATCTTATAGGGCAAGCCGGTTATAGGAGAATTTTAAAGACAGTTCCCGGATTAGACAGTCTTTTGAAAAACTCAACCGTGCAGTTTATTGCATGGGATGTTTCTCCAGAAGGCTATCCGGAAGGAACTTTGATATTTTCCCTTACTATTGATGATGGAAGTTCTTCTAAAACTCTTCTTGTCAGAGTCAACCCAGAAGACATAGTTGATTATGCTGAGTTAAGCGAGGATTGATTTTATTTTTAACCTCGCCGATTGGGGCAGTTATCCAAGCAGCTTCACCAATTCTTTCTTGAAAGACTCTACATCTTTAAACTGCCTGTAAACCGAAGCAAAACGGATATAAGCGACCTCGTCCAGGTTTTTTATACTATCCATTAAATCTTCGCCAATTTGCTTGGATGGAACCTCGTTGGCTAGGGCGCTCCATTTTTCCTCAAGATTATCAATAAGTCCTTTTACTTGCTCCTGTGTAACGGGCCGTTTTTCGCAAGCTTTCCAAATGCCGCGCTCAACCTTCTCGCGGTCGTAAGATTCACGAGTCCCATTCTTTTTGATAACTATAAAATTGGAAGTTTCAACGCGTTCAAAAGTCGTGAAACGATGAGCGCATTTTTCACATTCGCGCCTTCGGCGAGTTTCCTTGTTGTCATTTGTATCGCGCGAATCAACAACCTTCGTATCCTGATTGTGGCATTTGGGACATCTCATGCGCTAATTTTATGCCTTAAAGGTGAGTAAAACAATCCGAGCACGCATAGCGGACCCTGAAAATGCGGTATTTTGTAAATCAATCGGTGTTTCAAAGCGGAGATCACCTTCGGTGATTAGCTTCATTCTCTGCATAAAAGTCGGTCATGCCGGCGATGAAGTCTTTTATAGATGTAGGCTTATCGTTTTCCGCTATTTCTCTGAACTTTTTAGGGACTTCATCAAAATGAGCCAGATAATAATCAAAAAGCGATTTGATTATTTTTTTACCATGGATATTTAACGCCCTCACTTCGTCGCTTTTATAAAAAACATCATGTAGGAAATCGTTGAGTTCGCCGACCTCTCCGGCAATTACATCGGAGAAAGTTACGAGTGGCTTAGAGTGCTTATAAACATCTTCAAGGCTTTTAATATTTGCACCCGAAAGATTTTTTTGAGTTTGCGAAACCAAATCTTCAACCAAAATCCCATGCAAAGCGCTCAAAGACCTCGAAATTAAAACATCGCTTTCGAGATTTTCCCCATATTTCTCTTTCGCCCTCGAAATAACTCTGGCAAAAAGCGGGATTTCGGAAATTTTCCGAAGATCAAAAACGCCGCGTCTAAGTCCATCAAGAGAATCATGGTAAATATAAGCAATTTGATCGGCCATGTTTACGACTTGAGCTTCAAGGGTTGGATAAGATATCGTTTTGCATCCGGGATTATCCCAGGGAGTCATATGTTTTTTGAGTCCATCAAGGACCTCAATCGTCAGGTTCAACCCTCTGAAATTAGGATATCCTCCCTCAAGAACTGTAACAGCGCGAAGACTTTGCTCGTTGTGCTCAAAAGATTTCCCAAATTTTTTCATACAATCATTCAGGGCATCTTCTCCGGCATGTCCAAAAGGCGTATGCCCGAGGTCATGAGCGAGAGCTATCGCTTCGGCAAGATAGGAATTCAAACCGAGTCGTTCGGCTATATCGCGCGCAGCGGTTACAACCGAATCGGTATGAGAAGCGCGAGTGCGATAATGGTCGCCGATTCCTGCGGGAAGAACCTGGGTTTTTCCGCGAAGTCTCAATGAAGTGTTGCAGTTTCTTATCCTGTGGCAATCGATTTTAAATGCAGGTCGATTTACATCCAATGGTTCGGGATATTGCCTGTGAGCGAACTTGCTTTTTGAGGCATAAGGGGCGAGATTTTCTTCAAGCAGCAGCTGTTTCGCGGAGCGAAACTCATCTTGATGTTTCATAAAACAACATATTTTTTAATCGGTCAGCAAATAATTATTCCATAAAACATGTAAAAATGCTAAATTTTAGATATGAAAGCAAAAAAAGCAGCCATAGCTACCATCTTGATTTCATTATTACTTCCAATTGGAGGAAGTATGGCGTTTGCGTCAAATGAAATTACTTACGATGAATTGTTGGATAATATGGATCTTATTTTCCCTGAAGCCTCATCGATAACCGGACTTGAAGACCACTCGAATTGGCAAGAAGTAAGTATGGGGGCAACGAATTACGGAATAGAAGCAGAATATCATGCCCTTTATAACGAAAATTACACATTAAATTCCGAATTGCCGACGATGTATATATATATTATTCCTTACTCGTCCGAGGAAGCGCTGGAGGAAGAGTTTGAAAACTGGCAAAGCTCGGAGAAATTCGCGACAGGAGAATGGAGCTTGTTGGACGAAGGTGTTTACAATTTTAGCTACAAAACCGGTGCCGGTAACAATAGTGATCTCTTAATGGATTACAGCGCGGAATCAAATACGCTTCATTACATCACGCGAAAAGACAACCTACTTATAGCGGTGAATTTTTACAGGACGGGCGGAGAATACAACAGGGGAAATGTTTTGGCTTACGAAGAGTATGTTTTGTCTTACGCAGACACATTGGAGGTATTGAAAGGAGTTGGTTCTTATGTGAAAGAATCGCTCGATTTTTATTTGGATGCAATACAATCGGAAACGCAACCTGCGGATTACGATTATTACTTATCTTCGGCGCAGTACAGTCTTAATTTAAATGAAATTTATTCATTACCGCTTAATGGATCGATCGAATTCTCGATTTATTTGGACGATGGGTCGGAAATAGGAACGATTTTGGATTCGACAGGCGTGAATGCACCGGAATACGGTTCGATTACATTGGGGATGGATGAAAATGCGATATTGGATTTCGACTTGTACGATCCTTATACCGAGTCTGCATGTATGGACTCTTCGGGATGGCACAGGATATACACGGAAGAGCCGATTGATATATATGAATGGTCTAATGTAAAAATTGAATACGGATTAAAGACGGGAATGAATGTTTATTTAAACGGTAGACTGCAAGAGCATTGCGAAGTCTACAGAAGCAGGAGCGATCAGCCTTTATACTTGGGTGATTATGCGGACGATATAATTCAAGAAAGCTTCGTGGGCTATGTAAAAGGATTGAGTACGATATATTCAATCGATTCAAGCGGGGCAACGGTTGATTCAACCCAGGAAGACAAGATTTTTACGGATGTTGACTCTACTTATAAATACGCGGAAGCGATTGCTTATTTGCGTGATGCGGGAATGATAACCGGATATGATGATGGGAGTTTCAAGCCCGAGCAAGAAGTGAATAGGGCGGAAATTTTAAAAATGCTTTTTCTGGGATTCGGATATGAAGTACCGGAAGTGATAGATACGGAAGAAGCATTTTTTAAAGATGTTGAGGCTGGCAGTTGGTATGAAAAATATGTGGTTTATGCCGCTACCGAAGGTTTCATAAACGGATACGATGACACGACTTATAAGCCGGAACAAAGCGTTAACCGAGTTGAATTTTTAAAAATTATTACTCGCATATATGGCATCAATCTTTCCGACTACGCCGTTACGGAGATTTGTACAGATACAGATGCGACGGCTTGGTATGCGCCCTATGTGCAATATTCGAAAGACAATAATCTAATTGATATTGGTGCGGACAACATGTTTTATCCTGCGAATGCGATGACGAGAGGAGAGGTGGCGGAAACGATATACCGAATAGTCGCGCAAGTCGCTACAGGCGACTGAAGCGACCTAAGCGCAAGGACACGAAGTATTCCTTGCGCCATATCATTAAGTTGTTTTGCGTTAGCGAAACTCAATTTAAAAGATATTGTTCAAATCTAAGCATTGGCGTAAGCTACATAGCGGAGAGACTAAAATACGAAGCTTTCTCGTTCGCGAGAAGGCTTTTAGTCGTCAATTGAGTTTATTGTGCAACTTGCTGTAAAATCAAATCATGAAAACTCTCAAGCCTCTCATCATCGACTTCCTCGAGCATGCCGAAATCGCTAAGAACCAATCTCCGAAAACGATTGAGAATTACAAGCATTATCTATCTCGTTTTTCCGATTTTGCGGGAGATATTAATCCGAAAGAAATTACACTTCAACTCATTCAAAAATATCAACTCCATCTTAATAGACTGGAGGATGAACATGGGGGAAATTTAAGCAAAAAAACTCAAAATTATCACATAATCGCGATGCGAGCATTTCTGAAATATCTTATAAGGAATGATTACGAGACACTTCCTCCGGAAAAAATCGAGCTTTCGAAAATCCCTGAAAGAGTGGTTGATTTCATCACGCGCGAAGAGGTTGAAAGACTTTTTGAGCAGATAGATTTGAAGTCAAAAACCGGTCTTCGCGACCGTGCAATATTGGAGACACTTTACTCCACAGGTCTTCGCGTAAGTGAGTTAAGGTCGCTTAATCGCAAGCAGGTGGATTTGGTTAGAAAAGAATTTATGGTTCGAGGAAAAGGTCGTAAACCGAGAGTGGTTTTCTTGTCAGAAAGATGTGTTAAATGGATTACTGAATATATACGAACACGGGCTGATAATATCGAACCTTTATTTATAAATTATGGTCGCGGGAGATCGGAAGAAGTGATTGGACTCGATGAAAAACGCCGTCTCACCGCCTACACGATTCAGGACATGGTCAGAAAAACTGCTCGTCATGCAGGGATTGCAAAAAAGGTTACACCGCATATTTTGAGGCATAGTTTCGCAACGGAATTATTAACGAACGGTGCGGATATTCGTTCGGTTCAGGAGATGCTCGGACATGCTTCAATTACGACAACACAGATTTATACGCATGTGACGAATCAAAGGCTGAAGGAGATACATCATAAGTATTTAAAATAACATGGCGAAAAGATTCATCCTTTCATTTCTGGCAATTATTCTGTATATGGCACTTTTCGTGCCAATATTGTTTGCGGAATGCTTATTCCAAAACGAAGATTTCTTCCCGTATTTAATTATCCCGACTTGTGTAGCAATTTTCGTACTGCTTATTCCGGCAATGGATCTTATAACGAAGGTGATATGGGTTTTTAAGCCGGAAGCAGGGATTACACCTGTAGGAGAGGATCAATTAAGAAAAGAAATCATGTCGATAAACAGTTATAATGTACCGATAATGGCACAAGAAAAAGGCAAAAAAATAGTTCTGACCTGGAAATATGTTGATGCAAAATGGTGGGAGATTTTATCGAAAAGAGGGCTGACAAGCGTTTACAAGATGATTATAAAAATCAATGACAAGAAAAAAACGGCAACACTTATAGATGTTTATAACTCGGTAAGTTGGGGTGCGGGTCCGACCGGTGTGAAAATACATATGAATTTTTTCAGGGGAATAGCTATGCAGTATGAAATAGGAAAAGCATGGGGAATAAAAGAGAATTTTTCACTCGGGAAACTTTACGATTACAAATTCGATTCTTCAGAAATAAAAGATCCGGTAATGAACACTATACTCAAAAGAGGGTGGAAGGTTAGATTGGGGATGTATTAAAATTTACAAATCCAACCGAAAAGTGTAATTTTCAGGCAACAGCGTAAGGTATTTTTCTTCCCGGGGAGAACTTTTAAAAACAAAAAATGATCCTCTTCCAATCCGTCACAAAAAGATACGACGAGCACATGGTTTTGAATAATATCGAACTTCAAATAGGAGGTGGTGAGTTTGTGACCCTTATCGGTCCTTCCGGTGCGGGCAAGTCGACCCTGATACACGCACTTATCGGCGCGACATCAATAGATAGAGGCTCGATAACCGTAGATGGGCATGACATCACCAAATTTACACGCGAACAATTACAGAATTACAGGCGCGGAATCGGAATGGTTTTCCAGGATTTCAAACTTCTGCCGAAAAAAACGGTTTATGAAAATGTGGCTTTTGCAATGGAGGTGTGTGGAGAAAACGAGGATGTGATTAGAAAGCGCGTAAAAGAAGTTCTGGAGATGGTTGGGCTGCAAAACAAAAACGGAAATTTCCCAAATCAATTATCGGGTGGGGAAAAACAAAAGACAGCCGTGGCGCGTGCACTTGTTCATAACCCAAAGTTGTTTATAGCGGATGAACCGACCGGCAATCTCGATCCGGAAAGCAGTATTGAAATTTTAAATTTATTGCAAAAAATTCACATAAACGGTTCGACGGTTATACTCGCAACACACAACAAACATCTCGTGGATAGGCTGATGAAAAGGGTTGTTGTTATGCGTTCCGGCTCAATTGTGGATGACCGTGAGGAGTCCGGATACGGAATGCCAAAAGCGATTGAAGAGGTGGAGAGGGTGGAGCTGGAGTGAAGCTATCAGTTCACAGCTAACAGGTATCAGAAAGAAAAACATCCGCATTTTATCTTTAAACTGATAGCTGTAAACTGTAAGCTCTTTTTCATCTTTTTTTAATGTTGCCCTGCTACCATCGACAGCATTATGAACGAAATATATTTAAATGCATTGCAGAATCACCTCTACGACAAGCCTCGCGAGCTTATGTCGATTTTGAAAAAACATAATTTCAATGCACGCCGAGCTTATGAGCATGAAATAGAAAATAAAAATTTCGATCCGCAGAAACATTACGAACATCTAAATAAAATTGGTCTAAAAATTCTCGCAATAACAGATGCAAACTACCCCGAAAACCTCAAGAACACATCTTGTCCGCCGGTGGTGCTTTATTATAAAGGCACGCTTGAATGTCTGAAAAATCCACGGATCGCGATAGTCGGTACAAGAAAGATTTCGAACTATGGCAAGCGAGCAGTTTCCGCAATAACAGATAAACTTTCCGAATATAAAATCACAATCGTAAGCGGTCTCGCTTATGGGATCGATACAGATGCGCACATCAAATCGCTCAAGAAAAACATGCCTAATATTGCGGTTCTTGCTAACGGACTTGATAAGATTTACCCAGCCGAAAATGAAAGACTTGCGAACGAAATAATTGCGCATGGCGGAATGATAGTTTCGGAATCTCCGCCGGGCGTTCCGTCGCAGAAATTTATGTTCCCGATTCGAAATAGAATTATAGCCGGACTTTCAGAAGCGACTATTGTTGTCGAAGCGCCGGAGAGGTCGGGCGCGCTAATTACAGCCAACTATGCATTCTCCGAAAACAGGCTTGTGTATGCGATCCCTGGCGAATTCGATGCCTACAGACAGGTTGGCTGTCACAATCTTATTAAAAATCAAAAAGCAGTTTTATTAGATAATTCCGCTCAAATAATAGACGACATAACGCCGACGCAACTCAAGTTGGAATTCTCGCACGGGAACGAATCTTTTACGAACCTGCTCGTCAAACTAACGAACGAACCCACGCACATAAACACGCTCGCGAAATCTCTAAACTCAACCCCCGAATCGCTAATCTCAAATCTCCTCGAACTCGAAATGATGGAGAAGGTTAGAAATGTCGGAGGGATGTGCTATGTGAGGTTATAACTCTTTCCTGAAAAACAGTTCCAGTCCCTCTTCTTTCAAGATCACTAACCCGCCAATATCTTTATATCCAAGCTTTCTGTAAAAATGTTGAGCCTCTTCGCTAGCCATGCTCGAGAGCATGACGAATTTATGCTTTTTTCTTTTCATCTCTTTTTCGAAAAACTCAACCATACTTTTGCCAATGCCTTGTTTGCGATATTTCTCTTCGATATGAAGCCTATTAATAAAAGGAATCGAATCCCAGAAGAAACCGAATCTTAACCACCCAACCACACTCTTACCTGATTTTGCGATTAAAATTTCGCGACCCGTAATTTTCTTTCCCAAAACATCACTGCTGACATACTTGTCATTTTTCGTTAGCCACGCAAGATCTTTTTTATTCGCGTAAGTTATTATCATATCAAGAAATTTAACTATGTCACTTCTCCTACTTCTCCAACTTATTCCACTATTCGGTACACCTCATTCAATGTCGTAACCCCTGAAATAACCTTCAAAACCCCATCCTCTTTCAGTGTCAGCATACCTTTCTTTCGAGCCGCCTCAAATATCTCATGACTGCTTTTATTTTCCAAAACCAAATCCTTAATCTCATCATCGAAACTGAAAACTTCCGATATACAAGTCTGTCCGCTGTATCCTGTATGACTGCATTTAGGACATCCTACCGACTGAGATAATTCAGCGGGGATATCAACCTGCATATCAGGCAAAATAGACTTGATTGACTCAACTACTTTCGAAATTTCCGCTTTCTCTGACTCGGTAATAGCCTTTTTTATCGCGCAACTTTTACATAAAACTCTTATAAGCCTCTGCGCGATAATCGTATGAATCGAAGGAGCAATCATGTAAGGTTGCAACCCGATATTGAGTAATCTCGGAATCGTCTCAACGGCACTATTCGTATGTAGCGTACTCAAAAGCACATGTCCCGTAAGCGCCGCCTGCGCCGCAGTTTCGGCAGTCTCCATATCACGAATTTCGCCAATCATTATGATGTCGGGATCTTGTCTGAGAATTGCGCGCAAACCGTTACCGAACGAATATCCTCGTTTATCATTAACTTGGCTTTGCGTCACATTTTCAAGATGGTATTCGATAGGATCTTCAAGTGTAATAATCTTGGTTTCCGCCTTGTTAAACCGTCTAAGCATCGCATAAAGAGTTGTCGTTTTACCCGAACCGGTAGGACCAGTGACAAGTATCATGCCGTTCGAGATTCCTGTCGCGGTGTTAACCAAGTCCAGATTTCTCCCGTAATATCCCATATCCGCGAAGTCGAGCGCCTTCTTTCCGCTGTCGAGAAGACGAAGCACAAACGACTCGCCGTATTCGGTCGGGATTGTGGAAACTCTCACATCAATTTTTCTCTTATTGTAATTAAAATAAAACCTTCCGTCCTGAGGTTCGCTCATGACATTCAATTTCATTTTACATTTGTACTTCAATTGATTCGTTAAGTACTCAAAAGTCTTTCTATCCATTTGGAAAATATTTTGCAAAACACCATCGATTCGGAATCTGATATTTACGGTTTTCTCTTCAGGTTGATAATGAATATCAGATGCGTGAGTCTTAACGGCACCGACATTTATAAGATTTAGCGCCTCTTCAGCAGTAACTTCGGTGAGCTTCTGTTTGAGTTGTTGTAGCCCTTCGATTTCTTGCTCATAAGCCTCGATCTGCGACTCGTCAACGATATTCTCGACTTCATGCTCCTCTTCTTGATATGTCGAACTGACATAAGCCTGCAGAGCCTCTTTGATTCCTTCCTCACTCGCGAGATTTATGTTTATCTGATATCCGGCCTCTTTTAGAGCCTTAATTATGGTTAAAGTTTCCTGATTTGTAGGATGAGCGATTGCGATACGAACTTTTTTACCTATCCTAAAAAACGGGATAACGAGTGCTCTTTCAGCCTGTTCTTTTGGAATTAAAGCTAAATAATCCGGATTTATCGGCATCGTGCCGATATTCAGATAGCTCATATTCATCGCCTTCGCGCTTGCAGCAACAGCTTTCTCTTTGAAAAGCCTGTTTATTTGCTCAAGGTGATTTGCCTGTTGACCTTGTTGTCCCGCTTGTGGTTCGTCAGCCATGAAATTAGGTGAAATATATTCATACCATTCTACCACAAAAACAACCATCTGGGAATCCGTAATATGGTGGACTGTGGACGGGGTGGAGACTTACCAAATCTCGGCATCTATCGCGAAAAGAATGGATTCTGTTCCGGGACAGAATGGCTGACTCTGTTAAATAAGGGGTGCAATTGTGATTTTGCATGAATTTATAAATAACTGCTTATTACCAAAAGCACTTGACATATTACCGCAGCAATGTAATGCTAAACCCCTGTAACATAATAATTTATGCGAGGGCAACCACCGGAACAAGGAAGTTTCAAAGAAAGATTAATCGCTATGTTTGCCGAAACCGAAGAAGAGTTAAATAGAATGCCGGGAGGATCTACATCAACAAGAAATAGATTATTAATAGGAGGTCGATTTATAAAACGTCTCATCGTCAATGGGGAATTCGATGACGCCAAAAGTGTTCATGATGCTTATATGGAGATGAGAAGAGAAGTAGTAGGTGAAGAGGACTCAGGTGAAGAAGGGGTTATATTGCCTATTTTAATGGGGGATTATTTCGGGAGATTCGGATGTTTAAAAAAAGTTGATGAATTCTTAAGCGACATAGCGTACATAATTGAGCATGGGCTGTTGAATCTGGACGCATGTCAACATGCTATTCTTTCTTTCTTGAAGGAGATGATTCTCCAAGGTGTGATTAGAGAAGAATCAGAATTTGATGCAATAGTGTTTCAAATAAAGAGATCTTTAAATTTTGACCCTTTCAAAACGGCTTACATTTTCGATTATGAGAATTTTTCAAGCCTAGCAAGAGGTGGTAGTTTAGTAAAATAACTTCAGACATAGCTCTTCAACGGGGAAATCTTCGCCTCATTAGAATACTAATGGGCACTTCCAGCCTTTATTTCACCTTCTTCAACGCCTCTACAATCGTATTCGCCTCGTCTTTCGTAACCCCTTCCACATCTTGGAAATCCTTAATACTCAACCCTTGTATTTGTGATACGAGCGTCAAGTTAGCCTTAGCAAGTTTCTCAACAGTTTCAGGTGTAATAGGCAAGCTCTTAACATCAAGAACTTCTTGTTTAGCCTCAGCGGCCTTTTTCTTGGCTTCAGGCATTTCGGAAACATCCATAATGTCCAATTCCCAACCTGTTAAAATTGAAGCAAGTCTGACATTTTGACCGCGTTTACCAATCGCAAGAGCTCTCTGTTCGGGAGTGACATAAACATATGCGCGTCTGTCATGATCATTCAAAACGATTTTTGAAGTTTCAGATGGAGCGAGCGCCCTTTTGATATATTCGTGCTGATCCGCAGACCACTCGATTACATCTATTCTCTCTCCATGAAGCTCATTTGTGACATTTTGTACGCGAACACCTTTTTGACCTACGCAAGCGCCAATCGGATCAATTTTCTCATCCTTTGAAGAGACCGCGATTTTGCATCTTACGCCGGGATCACGGGCAATGCCTTTTATCTCAACGATGCCATCTTTAACTTCCGGGATTTCAAGCTCCATCAACTTCTTAATCAGATTCGGATGAGTTCTTGAAATAAGGAGTTGTGGTCCTTTTGTTGTTTTGATTACTTTATCCAAATAAATCTTAATTCTTTGTCCGCCGTAATATCTTTCGCCCGGGATCTGATGATCATAAGGTAAAACTGTCGTAATTTTCCCAAGATCCACAAAAACCTGGTTATCCTCAACTCTGTGTACAAGCGCATTGATAAGCTCGTTTTCACGATCCTTGAAGTTTTCGTACATAAGATCGCGTTCAGCCTCTTGCAATCGCTGGATGATTACCTGCTTTGCCGATTGAGCCGCGATACGACCATATCCGATAGGGGTAACATCTATTTTTATGGTATCGCCAACTTTCGCAGTTTTCTTGAGTTTTTTCGCATCGGTCAAGGAGATTTGCAGATCCTTGTCCTCGGTTTTTTTTACAACCTCTTTTAGAAGATAAACAGTAGTGTTTTCAGTCTTATCGTCTATATCGACTTCGATATTCTGTTCTTTATTCCCGAAATCCTTTCTGTAAGCGGTTCGAAGTGCGGCCTTCACGATATCGAGAACGACATCTCTGGGAATATTTTTTTCATCGGCGAGCTGATTTATTGCCGCCATAAATTGCGTTTGCATGTCAGTATGGTTAATTTTTATATACAAGAAAATCAGGATTTAAAAATCCTGATATAATCAAGCGTATAAATTATAACAATATTTTATAATTTCAT
The DNA here is from genome assembly GCA_041666465.1 of Candidatus Altimarinota bacterium. Classification (GTDB taxonomy): domain Bacteria; phylum Patescibacteriota; class Gracilibacteria; order UBA1369; family UBA12470; genus XYC2-FULL-41-22. The sequence continues at coordinate 6,665 of JBAYGX010000009.1, read as the reverse complement.
GCAAGTTTGAATTTTAAACAAGAAGGTCACGGGATCGCTGCCTGTAATAGAGGCCGTTCGCTTCGCTACCGGCTCTCCCGCAGCTTTTTATAAATCAAATCGGGAGGGAACCCTCTTGCGGCAAGATAACGCATAAGTCTTTCCTTCTGTTTTTGCGAACCTTTTACAACTCCTTTTTTGCGCTCAAAATCCTCGCAGGCTTTATCCAAAACAGAACTTTCCTCAATGTCCAAATCTTGCCATACTCGTTCAAAAATTTCTTTTGGAATGCCTTTTCTTCGCAATTTATTGAAGATTCCGAATTTACCGATTGAACGAAAATTCGTATTGGCGGTTATGAAATCAATCAGGTATCGCTCGTCATTTACCAGATTGAGTTCCTTAAGGCGCGCAATGACATTCGAAACGACATCGTCATCCAAAATGTCATTGGCGCCTCCACTAATTTTTTCAAATCTTTTCATGAGCTTATCGCGCATCTCGAACTCGGTCATACTGCGCCTAGATAGCGCATTAAACGCATAATTCATTAATCGGGAGTATAAATCTGTAGCCATGAGAACATTAAATTACTTGCTACCAACCATTATTTTTTAGCGATTAATTTTTGGACAGGGGCAACCTGCTTGATTGGAGAATGTTGCTCATCCGAAGCAGTTTGTCTTGCTATGCAAATATCTTTTATTTTCTTTTCAATCTCGACAATCAATTTTTTGTCGGATTCAAGAAAAGCTTTTGCGTTTTCTCTTCCTTGTCCAAGCTTGAGATCTCCGTAACTGAAGAACGCACCGGATTTCCTGATGAATTCATATTTAACGCCAAGATCGATAGCATCGCCACTTGTTGAAATGCCTTTGTTGTACATAATGTCGAACTCTGCCGTTTTGAACGGAGGGGCGACTTTGTTTTTAACAACTTTTACGATAACGCGATTGCCTATAAACTCTTTCCCTTCCGTATTTAAGCCTTCGATCTTGCCGATGCTGCGGATATCCATTCTTATAGAAGAATAGAACTTAAGGGCATTGCCTCCGCTTGTTGTTTCCGGATTGCCGAACATAACTCCGATTTTCATTCTTAACTGGTTGATAAAAATTACTGTTGCCTTGGATTTGGATATCGCTGCAGTTAATTTGCGAAGAGCTTGGCTCATGAGCCTTGCCTGGAGTCCCATATGAGAATCTCCCATGTCGCCTTCTATTTCAGCGCGAGGGGTTAGGGCGGCAACAGAGTCTACAACTATGATGTCAACCGCATTGGACCTGACAAGAGTTTCGGTTATTTCAAGCGCTTGTTCGCCGGTATCTGGTTGTGAAATAAGTAAATCATCCACATTTACACCGATTTTCTTGGCATATTCCGGGTCGAGCGCGTGTTCTGCATCTATGAATGCAGCCTGACCACCTTTCTTCTGGGTTTCCGCTATGACATGTAAGGAAAGAGTTGTTTTCCCGCCACTTTCAGGTCCGAAAATCTCAATAACTCTGCCTTTAGGGATTCCGCCGCCGAGAGCGATATCAAGAGAAATTGAACCGGTAGGAATGGTTTCAACATTTATCTTTTTCGCCTCGCCCATGCGCATAATAGAACCTTTGCCATAGTTTTTTTCGATCTGGTCGATTGCCAGCTCAAGGGCCTTGGTCTTTCCCTCGTTTTTGGTTTCGTCGGTCATTTTATTTTTGGTTAAATTCTAAACCGATAGTAGGTGAGCTTTCGCTCACCGTCAATGCTTTTCAGCGCAAGGACGCGAAGTATTCCTTGCGCAATATTATAAATTGTTTTGCGGTAGCGAAACTCCATCAGTTCCGAAAAATTTTGAGATTTCGGGACCGTAGATATAAGGTGTTTTGCGAATGCAAAACTCAATTCATAAATTAAAAAACTATTTGACGGCAACAGGAAAAATATCATGTGGACATTAAATAAAAGTGAAAAAGAGAAAGGAAAATCTCGCAACGAGACGCTCCCTTTATCATACTGTTATCTGTAAGCTATCACCTATTACCTACAACATGAAACAAGAAGGATCTTCCGCGCACAATGATTCAACAGGATCTTTACCATCAATGTATCGACTCTGCGTATAAGCCAAGCCGCGACATCCGATGCATTTTGAATGATGTTTGCAATTGGCGCATTTACCTTTCAAATTCTTTTCAATATGGCGTGCAATTTGGAAAAAAGGAAGATTGTTGATCTCTTTCAGCGAGTAGTCCTTGATATTAGCAAAATCATTGGATGTGCATGCGCAAGGACGAACAAAACCCTTAACGGTGATATATAAGTTATGCATTACTTGAAAACAGCCTGTGCCTATATGTGGCGTATGAGGTAGCCAGTCATATCCATATTCATTTCTGTCGATTTCCAGAAGTTTTGATTTTAAATCTTTCCATTCCTCTCGCGACAGTAGCCAATCGCTGTTGTCTACGCCTTTTTCTTTCGGCACCATCATTTCTAGATTCGGATATATCTTTCTGTCTCGGCAGAATCTCCATATGGCAGGTATTTCATGCGCATTTTTTTTGCTTACAACAAACGAAGCCCCGAGTTTTGATTTTTGACTGTCTTTAACATCCGCATATCCAGCATCAATCAAGTTTTGTATGCCCTTATGAATTTTCTTAAAAGAACCCTTCACCCCTGTTAAATAATCCTGTGTTTTTTCATCCAGAGAATCTAATTTTGTTATCACTGTAACATTATATTTCCTCAAAAACTTCACCATCTCCTTCGTCATCTTTTGAGTGTTTGTAAAAATTACCGGCACCATACCCAAAGAATGAATATGTTTTATCAACTCTTTAAACTTCGGATAAATTGTCGGCTCTCCTCCTCCTATTACAACTACCGATTTTGCGCCGAGATCTTTTGCTTGATTAACCACATCAATTATTTTCTCGAATGTTATTTCATCAGAGCTTGGTTTGCCACTTCTATTACAGCAATATCTGCATCGCAAATTACATACCAAGCTGGTTTCCGTTCTTATGGCCAGTATCCGACCGTTATCTCTTGCGTTTTTCGACTCTTCAAACGAGTAGAAATAACCTTCCAGTTTAGGGGTGGGTTTGAATTTTGGCATATTATTTTATTTTAATTTGTTAATTTCTTCGAACCTATCGGTGATTCTTGTGTCATTAATCTGGTCATTACTATCACCAATCGGATAACCGCTTGATACATATAAAGTGTTAAAATCCACGCTAAGCATGGCGACATCGCACATTACGATGCCATCTTCACTAAGCGACGAGAAGTTAGACCAAAATTTGCCACTATATATTTCTTCGTCGCCAATCTTAACCACAAAGGGTTTTTGATATAAATATGAGTCTAATTTAGAAGATTGAAATTGTTCCAAATTTTTCAACCCTTCTTCCGTAAAAGTAAAAGTATTATTTGAGGCATCATATGAAGCGACATCATCTTCGGAAAAAACCATTTGATTCATATCTGTTAAATAGACCGCGAATTTCGCATCTGGATTGCAGCCCGTCAGAAATGTTAAGCAAAAAAGAGCAAGTATTATCTTTTTCATTTCTGCAAAGCTTTATATATAAAAAATATCCCAATCGATAACGGCATTAGTCCTAACATTGTCATGCCGACCATATCGGTGATTAATGTATAACTTGAAGTCCCCTCGAATCTTCCCATTATCGTTCCGGTTATGAAAACAATTCCAACGCCTGCCATTAATAGACCAATAATGAACAGTAACGGTTTCATATGCTACTTAATTTAAATATTAAACCGCTTTTGGTTCGACCTCTTTAACTATCAAGTCTTTTTCCTTCAATCTGAAATAATCGAGAATGCTTTTTCTCGTCCCAAACGCCACATCAGTTCCCTTGCAAACGCCACATTTGTATTCATATTTAACTCCAATCTTTTGCGGATTCGAAATGACATGCTGACAATCTCGACAAAAAAATACGATAGTCGGCACCTCTGCATTTTGTTTTACCTCTTCAGCCATATTAATTGTATAAGTTATTGATAAAAAATTTCCTCTCTGTAACTCTTAACTCTGTAATTCTGTAACTCTGCCTTCTGTAACTCTCTCTTCACAAATCCATCCTAATCCTCATATTCTCCAACTTCCCTCTGTCCTCCCCGTTTTTCTCAACCCGTTCCTGGAACTCCATCTCTTCTTTTTGACTTTTGAGTAAGCTTTCAACGGTTTTACCTTTTGCATACTCCTTGAATCCAAATCCCATAAGACGAGTGCTGGAATCTGTTTTCTCCAAGGGTTGTGGAGATGGTTGTTGTTGAGGCTTAGTGGCAATGCTCTCATGTTGTCTAATTGGGGTTTCAGGTATTCTTATAAGTGGCTCTTTTCTGCCTACTTCTTCGTCAAAACCTTTTGATGCGGACTCTTCTTTATATAAGAAATAACTTGCGCCTATCAGGACCAAAACGGCAAGCATGGCGATAGTCATTCCGAATCCCGGCGATTTATTGGAAATACTAACGCCGAATTTAGCATGATAAAAAACGGAATTAACTATTAATAATAAAAAAAGAGATTGCAGGCCGGCCAACATGCCGGCAACTGAACTTTTTAAAGGGATTTTTACAAATCTTTTGCCGATCATAGGGAGGGCGATTGAAAGTGCCAAAAAAGAGTTCATCGCAAGGATGAAGATTCCGGCAAGGAAAAGAGGTCCGTTTATACCCAAATAAGTATCACCAACTCCATAAACGCTCAGATCGTGATACCAAGGGAACAGGCAGCTTAAAGCCGTTAAAACGCTTGCGACCAGAACAACTTTCTTTGGGCGCGATAAACGCTCAAATCCGTGTTTTATGTCTTGAGTAAGCATATTTTTAAATTTAAAAGCTATAAACATTATCATCACCCGGGCGCGAAAATGCAAGAAAGTCGTGGGAAAGTAAGCTAACACCTAGCCCGGTTCGGACAAGTTCGAATCTGTTAAGTTTACAATCGATTGTTGCTTTAAAGCATAGTGCGTTTATGTAAACGGCATAGCAATCACATTCCGTTTTGCAGAAATCGACAAATCATTGCCAATAGGCGACCACCTATGACTTATGTCTTTCACGAGCCAAAATAATGATCTTGATTAGTCGTGTTGAGTAGTCGGCTGATGTTGACTAGTCAACACGCTAAAGATGGCTGATGAAAGGCAGGAAACTGCATAGTCGAACCGCTTCCGATGACTCGATTGTGTTTTCCCGGTGTCCTATATAGAATAAAATCATCCTTTACATATTAAACATTTTTATATGTCGCCAAAAACACGCAAGCAGATTGGCAAAGTTGGACTTATAGGGAGAAAAAATCTGGAAGGAAGAACTTCTTATATAAAAAGCATCATAGCATTTCTGAAGAAACAAGAGGTTGTGGTGAAGTATGATAATCGGATTGCGGAATGTATAGACGACGAGCGAAGTCATATGACAGTTAGCAGGATGATGAAGGAAATGGATATGGTAATAACACTTGGCGGAGATGGAACTCTACTAAAGGCGGTTAGAGAATTGAACAAGGATAGTCAACCGATAGTACTGGGAGTCCACCTGGGGACGCTTGGATTTTTAACAGAAGTACATGATCATGAAAATTTAATATCTATACTGAAAAAAATATTCAAAAACAAATACTACATAGACTATAGGGCGCTTCTCAGGGTTACGGTTTACAGAAACAACCAGAAATACAAGACTTTTCTCGCTTTAAATGACGCGGTGATTAATCAAGGAAATTTCGCTCGACTAATCGAACTTTCGGTAAAAATCGATCAGAGAAAAATGATAGATTTTAAGGCGGATGGAGTGATAGTTGCAACTCCGACAGGTTCTACCGGACATTCACTTTCCGCAGGCGGTCCAATTATACATCCCCAACTGCAAGCGTTTATAGTTACGCCTATTTGTCCTTCGACACTTTCAAACAGGCCGATTGCCATACCGAATAATCGTCAATTGAATATCAAAATTAAAACGGAAAGACGTTTTGAAGATAACGACATCGGTTTAACACTGGACGGTCAGATAATTTTGCCACTTAAATATGGAGATGAAATTAAAATCAGAAAATCTTCACGCGATATCAAATTGATTAGAATATCCGGTAAAAAATATTACAAAACACTAAGGGATAAGTTGGGGTGGGGCCGGTAGGTACGCAACGCGGACCGAACTATAGCAAAACTCGATCGCTAATACTTAATACCTAATCTCTCTATCTTCCGTAATCTCCCCGCAAACCTTCGCCTCAATGCCATGTTTGCCGGCAATTTCGATAGCCTTCTTCTCTTCGCCTGGTTTAACAATAACCATCATTCCATTTCCCATATTCCAAGTCCTGTAAGCCTCATCTCTAGCAACTTTACCAATCTCGATTGCATGTTTCATTAAGTCGCAAGGTTCAAATAAATTATCCAGTTTAGCGCCAAGTCCGGCCCTCTTAAGTACGCGCCCCAATTTACCCGGGATCCCGCCTCCTGTTATATGTGCGACACCATGTACTTCACATGCAGGCTTACCGACAAATCCGCCGAACATATCGCAAACCGCAGCACAATAAATGGTCGAAGGAACAATCGCTAATTCGCCAATCGTTTTACCATCCAATTTCGCGTCATGCCATTTTTCTCCATAATTATCTTTCATGATTTTTCGCAATAAAGAGAGTC
>JBAYGX010000008.1:0-22601 GCA_041666465.1 Candidatus Altimarinota bacterium | reverse complement strand
CGACGCCAATTCGCATGCCTCCTTCTCTCCAACCGCAACAAATTTCACGCCGAATTCTTTCGCCTGCGCGTGTAAAAGCTTGGTGTTTTTATTCGCGCTTAATCCGATAATTTTAAAAAGGAGTTGTCCATTGCAAACCTCGAGAGTTTGCCTTCCTATCGAGCCTGTTGAACCTAAAATTATTATTTTTTTCATGAAGAGAGGCCGCTTCGCGGCAGCTAAGGGACTTTAAACAAGATATAATCTCCTTTTGCCACAACGGTTTCGAGATTTTTCGTACCAAAATCCATGAAGTTAATCATTCTATTCCTGTATAAACTCGTTTGGTCCGCCTCAAGAATTTGCGTGTAATCAATCGCGAAATATTTTATATTTAATTGTCTTAAAACCTCCACCAATTCCGAATCGGAATATTGTGTCGACAAGCATGCGTATGTATCGAGCGCCTCATCTCCATAAAAACCGGATTCCGTACCAATCAAATAATAAGGGGTAGCGCCACCAACCTTGTAAATGTTTGTCCCCGGATCTTCCATTAATACCTCCGCTGTTTCGAGAACCCCCGGATTCCTACTCATAATATATCCTTCGTCATCTATCAACTTCCCGAAATACGCCAACTGATCCATCGTGCCGAAAGAACCAAGTTTTACACAAACCACGGTCGCGACCGATATTCCTATCGCCAATTCAATTATAATGCTCAAAATCTTTTCTTCACGCCAGTCGCTTCGGTCATAGATTTCAAACACTATTCCTGTTATTGCCAATAATGCGCATATGCCCATAAGTGCATACCAATTAACACCTCCCAGGAAAAATATAATTATCGTGAGGTAGAATGCCGTAAAGGCGAATATCATCGGCAGTATTTTGTTGTTTTTATGATCCAAAATCCCCCACAAAATCAACGGAACCAGCCCCAAAAACACGAAACTTATATCAACATACAAACCGCCAATCCCCGGATTCATAGTCATTTGCCAAGGCATCTTAAGCAAATTTAACGGAGTTATGTTTTCGGTCGTTTCCCCGCCACCGACTATATAAGTTGCGAATTCGTTACCGAGCATTTTTATGTCGGAACAACTGCTCATAAACTCCCCGAAATCAACGTCCGCCCTGTCGAGATTCATCGTGACATATGTATTTATACTAAGTGGAAACCGGTCAATAACCGTGTTTTTTACAATCCACGGAGACATGACAAGAATGACTAGCCCGAAAAATGACAGCACCTCTAAAATCAGTTTTTTTTCCAGATTGAATTTCTTTTTCAACATGACCGCCACGACACCTGCAATGCCCAGCGCGATAAGAACCAATCCGCAAATCTCGAAAACCGAAACTGGAATATTGAAAAAATTTCCGTCTTTAAAGAGTATTAGCAGCATCCCGAAAATTGCCGATGCGACGCTTGTCGCGCCCATTTTGCCGGCGATTTTCATAGCTATTAAAACGACCATGGTTAACAACAAAACCCCAGCCGTTATTTTTATCCCCAGGGCTATTCCAATTAAAACGCCCGCCAAGCAAATCCACGATTTCCCGTTTTCATCAGATTTAAACCATTTCATCAGAGCAATTGATGCCATCGTACTGAAAAACAGCAAGACCAAATCTGTTTTCAAGTCCGTTGAAGATTGAAATATAACCAATGGCAATGTGTAAAAAAACGCCGACAAAATCACCGCCGTTTTTTTTGTCACAAACTGTTTCAGGAAAAGATAAACCCCAAATACCGCAAGCATTCCGCCCCAGAAATTTATAAACAATTGATACAACGCCGTCTTGAAAAACGCCCCGACAAAATTAATCAACTCCCAGTTGTAAATTCCGCCGGTTTTTCCCAGAAGCCCTCCGATTTGAGAGATTTTTTCCGGGATGTACAAATATGTGCTCGCGTCATCCCATCCGATTGGCACGGGCCTTATTATATCGAGTAAATTATATGTAAAAATCAATCCCGCACCGGCAACAATCCAAAAGGCAAAAGATTTAAACACGCTGATATCAAATTCGATTGAGATTGAGAAAAGTTTTTTTACAAATTCCCATACTCCTTTCCAGTTCACCGCCGTCAAAAGCACAAAACACCCTGCGACAACCCACCAATACAGCACCGAAAACAACCCCAAAAGAAAGAAGACGCCCATGTAAACTCCAAGTCCAATCGCGATACTAAATGCAATTTCTTCCGGACTTTTCGCGATTTTCGTCAATTTCAAAATACGATTGCCAACCGCGAATGTCGCAATGGTTAAAAGCAATACGAATCCAAGTCCAAGCAGAATTTTTTCTTCAACAAAAACCACCGCGCTCGCCAAATTAACTTGTTTGAAATTCGCCTGCAATTCGACCGGTATAAGCGACATAAACTCACTTGAATTGGAAATAACTTGCCCGTCCGAAACCATTATCTCCATCCCGTCTTCAGCAACCGCCCCTTCCGGCAAAACCCCCCATGATTCCGAATCCTGAAAAATCGTCCCTCCGCTATAAATCGCCAAATCACTATCCATTTCCGAAATCACTACCGCCGTCGATGTCGATATAATGACCAAAAGCAGCACCCATAGAAAAGATAGCCTCAATCTGTTTGCCAGTCCTTGTATCCCAATCACTACCGCCACGGCAAACGCAAAGCCGATTATGCTTATAAATATTTTCGGCAAAAATGCCAAGCTCCCAATGTAATAAGTATGATTTCTTATAAAAAAATACCAAATCACAATCATCCACAAAAAGCCCAGCACTGTTTTTAAAGTATTTTTCATGACTGAATATGTTTTAAGATTTTTTCATAAGATACATTTTTCAACACTGGCTTTGCTTTTTTAAAGAGAGAGAATGTCTTTGAACCGGCTGGGATAATTGTAAAATCCGCCGCTTTAGACTCTCCTTTTACATTAACGGCACAGCCCAGAACCGCAATAGTCAGTGGTTTTTTGGGTTTTAAATTTTTCTCTAAATCTTCTGCAATCGCCGGCACATTCGCACGCGTCCTGCCGCATGTCGGACATGCAATTATCCGTAGTGGCAATCTAATTATCCCGAGTGCATCAAGAATTTTTTTTGCCACTCTTATTTCTTCTATCGGATCTGCAGACAAAGAAACTCTTATCGTCGAGCCGATTCCATCCGCCAGCAATGCACCAATCCCGATTGAGCTTTTTATGGTCCCCGTTTCGCGTGTACCTGCCTCTGTAACCCCTATATGCAATGGATAATTGCATTTTTTAGCCAATATTCTGTTCGCTTTTATTGTTGTTAAGACATCGCTGCTTTTTACTGAAACGACCAGGTTTTTGAACTTATTTTTTACAAAAAACTTAACCCATCTTAGTGCCGACTCCGCCAACGCTTCCGCCGAATGCGAGCCGTATTTTTCCATCAAGTCTTTCTCCAAAGATCCTTCGTTTACGCCTATTCTTATAGTTACATTTTTTCTCGTCGCCAGGGCTATAATTTCTCGCAACTTTTTTTTATCCGAAATGTTTCCGGGGTTGATTCTTATCTTATCCGCGCCGTTTTCAATTGCCGCGATTGCCAAGTCCGCATTGAAATGGATGTCTGCAATTAAAGGAATTTTTATTCGCGATTTGATTTTTTTTAAGGCTTCCGCCGCCTTCATTGTTGGTACGGCAACCCTTATAAGTTCGCAACCTTCCACCTCTAGCGCTTTGATTTGTGCAACCGTTGCTTCGACATTTTCCGTATCCGTATTGCACATGGATTGGATGGTGACGCGGGTAGTATTAAGTATCAAGTATAAAGTATTAAGAGTTAAGAGAGGACTTAGGACCTAGTTAACTAGTTAAGATGCGAAGAGAGGATGAAGAGAAGAGAAGAGAAGAAAGAGCGCTAATGCGACTCGACTGAGGCTTGTTTAAGCCTCTATTTGAGCTTGCCAAATATACCCTTCAACTTGACTAAAGTAAACGATTCCCATAAGATGGCGTGGCTTTAATTTATAATTTTCTTCTCATCGCTAAGCATTTACGAGTCAACCGACAGATAACTTCGCCAACCGTTCGCCTTATCACCGATGATCAGGAACAGGCTGGGATCATGGGTATCGACAAGGCTCTGACTCTTGCTCATGAAAAGGGGTTGGACCTCATCGAAGTATCTCCGAAAGCCACTCCTCCGGTGTGTAAGATAATGGATTACGGCAAGTATCTTTATCAGATTAGGAAAGCTGAGCAAAAGCAGAAAAAAGGGATGAAAAAGACTGAAATTAAAGGGATAAGACTTTCTTTGAGGACTGATGTTGGAGATTTGAATACGAAAATCAAGAAGGCAAAAGAGTTTCTTGCGGACGGTAATGTTGTAAAGGTTCAGCTTATGTTCAAGGGTAGAGAGATAATCCACAACGAACTCGGATACGCGAAAATGAATATATTCAAAGAAGCCCTTAAGGATTGTGCGCGAGTGGATATGTATCCGAAAATGCAAGGCCACATGATGCATATGATGTTAAGCCCTCTCAAATAAATTAATCTCAATATAAAATGGTAAAGCAAAAATCACACAGTGGCGCAAAAAAACGCGTCAGAAAAACAGGTTCGGGCAAGTTCACAATGCAGAAAGGATCAAAAAGGCATCGACTTGCAAATAAATCCAAGAGACAAAAGAAACTTGGTGCGAAAAACAATGTAGTACATTCTACAAATGTGAAACATCTTAACATGATGTTTATTAAGTAGTTTTTATCAATTTTAATCATTCAATAAGATGACAAGAATAAAAAGAAGTATCACCGTAAGAAGAAGACATAAGAAAATGTTGAAACTTACGAAAGGATATCGCGGAGGAAGGAAAAACCTCTTCACTCAAGCTAAAAATGCAGCAATGAAAGCTGGCGTGCACGCCTATGAAGACCGAAGAATGAAGAGAAGGGAGTTCAGAAGAATTTGGATTACGAGAATAAATGCCGCCGTAAGATTACAGGGCTTCATGTACAGCAGATTTATCAAGGCTATGGCTGAAAAGAAAATTATCATTGATCGAAAAATCTTGGCGGAGTTGGCGGTTAATGAGCCTAAGATTTTTGGGAAGATTGTGGAAGTTGCGATGAGCTAGGACCTAGGAGCTAGTGAAGATAGGACTTAGTAGACTAGTTAGGGGATAGTTAAGATGCTAGTATAGATGGAGAAGGGAAGAGATTAATGAAGAATTGAGAAATCTGTAATTGCAAAGTCCTCGGCAACGGGGACTTTTTTTATATCTGTTACCTCTGCAAAATCGGGACCTTTTTTAAGTAATGATATTAGCTGATTGATGCTATGCTCATCCCCTTGGATAAATGCCGATACCGTACCTTCCCGGTCATTTTTTACCCAACCGGTAATCCCGAGGCTTATTGAGGCATCGACTGTGAATTGACGAAACCAAACGCCTTGTACTTTGCCATGAATGGTTAATTTGTATGCAGACATTGAGAAGAAGTTGGAGAAGTATGAGAAGTAAAAGAAGTGACATAGACAAAGGAAGCTAGACTATATAATCCACTCCGCGGAAGTGAGATTTTTCATCTTCGATTCGCGGCTTATCACCTACCTTTTTTAACTTCCCTATCTTATACAATTATGGTAGTATTTTCCGCCAAGGTCAATTTAACATTATGGATTTTTTTAATTAATTCCCGCATTATATTTATATGAGTTTTATCAAAAAAATTAAAAATAAGGGGAAAGCATTTGTGTTGTGGTATTTGACCGTTCTTGTTAAGCACAGACTCAAGAAACTCAAGGTGGATATCATCGGAGTAACCGGATCTGTCGGTAAAACCAGCACAAAAGATGCGATTTATTGTGTGCTTGCCAGAAGAAATAGTGTTCTTCGAAATCAAAAAAGTTACAATACCGATTTCGGCATATTGTTGGCGCTTCTCGAGCAAGAGTCTGGGTTTAGCTCCCCGTATTTATGGATCGAGGTTTTGATTAAGGCTTTCAAAGTGGCTTTTTGGGGGAAGAAAGATTATTCAAAAATCGTTATGGAAATGGGTGTCGATAAGCCAGGTGATATGGATGTTTTGCTTAAAATTATCAAGCCATCAATCGGCGTTTTAACGGCAATTAAACCCATACATTTGGCGGAAGGGCAATTCGCCAATCTCGAAGCGATTTTGGCTGAAAAATCGAAAATGGTTAGAAGAATGGGAAAAAACGAATGGGCGATTTTGAATATCGACGATCATTATTTGAGTATATTTGTTAGCGAATTGGATGCGAATATAATAACTTATGGTGTAAGCGAAAAAGCTAATATCCGCGCTTCGAATGTAGAAAGTAGCGAGGAAGGTCTTAAATTTAATTTATCTTTTGATGATAAAAATTTCCAAGTACATCTCCCAAATCTTATAGGAAAACATCATGTTTATGTCGTTTTGCCGGCGATTGCGATTGGGTTCCTGAGCGGTCTCAAATGGGAAACGATTAAGGCAGGACTTGATGATTTCAAACTACCTCCCGGCAGACTTAATCTTATCCCCGGTATCAATAAAAGCACCATCATGGATGGGTCTTATAATGCATCGCCCGAAACCATGTTGGCTTCTATTGAAGTTCTAAAAGAGATGAGGCCAAAGGGTATCGGGAAAAGAATTGCAGTTTTGGGGAACATGAATGAACTTGGAGACTTAACGGATAGCGAGCATAGGCGAATTGGAATGCTTATACCTAAATCGGCTGAGATGCTTGTTACAGTTGGTGAATCTGCAAAGCTTTATGCCGAAGAAGCTGTCAAAGGTGGTATGGAAAAAGGATCTGTGTTTAGTTTTGATGATTCGAAGGTTGCCGGAGAGTTTTTGAAAGGGAAAATAAAAATTGGAGATATTGTTTTGGTAAAAGGTTCGCAGAATAAAGTCAGGCTTGAAAGATTGGTGAAAGAAATTATGGCGGAGCCGGAAAGGGCGAGAGAGTTGTTGGTGAGACAAGAGGAGAGCTGGGAAGAGAGGACCTAGTGGCTAGAGAAGATAGTGAGCTAGTGAAGAGAAGAAAATGAAGGACCTAGTAGACTAGTGAAGATAGTTAAGATGCTAGCGAAGAGGGGATTAAGAGAAGAATTTTCCTCACTGTAAATTGTTAGTTGTAAGCTGTAAGTTACCACCCACCCCATGCTCTACAAATGGCCGATAATCGGGCACGAACAGCAGGTTGAGAAACTTGAAAACGACTTAAACAGCGGGAATTTGAGTCATGCTTATTTGTTTGTCGGGCCGGACAAAGTTGGTAAGTTTTTGGTCGCGAAAACGCTGGCGGGCATATTGCAATGTCCGAACAATTACTGCAGGCGATGTCCCACCTGCGTACAGATACACAAAGGATCGCATATCGACACGGTTGAGATACGAGACAACGGAGAGTCCATAAAAATCGAGGAGGTGCGCGTACTCATTTCAACCCTGCATATGACGGCACAGAGCAATTATAAAATTGTCCTGATGGATAATATCGGCAGGATGACTCCGGATGCGATTGGATGTTTTTTGAAAACACTTGAAGAGCCGACTGCAAAAACCGTTTTTCTGATGACGGCTAATAATTTACTCGAACTTCCTTCGACAATAGTTTCTCGTTCTCGCGTCATGAAATTCCCACCGCTTTCGGATAAAAAATTAAAGGCGAAAATAGCGGAAATGAGTGAAGAGCTTCAGTTGGTCGCTGGTCCTGACATGATAGAAAAAGCTTCCATGCTTTCATTGGGCAGACCGGGAAAGGCGATTGAACTTTTGCGAGATCGGGATTCTTTGTCGGAATACCTGAGGTTTTATAACGACATTCGTGCTTTTTTCAGAGATAAGGACCTCACCAAGAGATTCTTGTATGTGCTAGGGATTGTGGATAAGGATAAAGAAGAAGAGAATTCAAAGGGTCTTGATACTTTTTTGGAAATTTTTCTCCATATCGCGCGTAGCTTATTGAATGCGAAAATCGAGTCCGGTAATACGGAGAATGAGGATTTCCCGGAAATAATCAGGTTTTCTCGTCAGGATTTCCTTAATTTGATTCACAAAATCGAGGAAACACGCTATCTTATTTCGCGCAATATTAACACCAAGCTGGCGTTGGAGAATCTGATGCTCAGTTTTTAAGACCATTTATGCCCAAAAAAAATCTTGCTCACGGGATATCCTCTTTTTTTCATTATAAGACCGTTTATGTACCGGCTCTTGAAGGAGATGATTATGTAAAAGGCGATACTGTCGTATTTAGTGATGACGAAGACAAGAATGAGATAGGGGAGGTTATCGTTGCAAACGCCGATGTTGCGAAAGATGATCTTTCGCCGACTTCCGAAATTTTGAGAAAAGCCACGCAGAACGACATCCAAAAGATGAACGCAAACAAGGAACTTGCGGCGGAGGCTTATGCTTTATGCAAAGAGTTGATTGCTCGTTATGAGCTTAATATGGCGCTGATCGACTGCGTAATTTCTTTGGATGGAATCAGGATGAATTTTATTTTTACTTCGGAAGATCGGGTTGATTTCCGCGATTTAGTTAAGGAATTGGCGAAAAAATTTCAAAAACAAATACATCTCCAACAGATAGGTCCGCGCGATAAGGCAAGGTTTCTTCGCGGATATGGTAAGTGCGGAAGAAAATTGTGTTGCGAGCAGACTATCGGAAAACTCAAGAGTATTACGATGGATATGGTGCGCGTACAAGGCATGTCGAACAAGGGTAGCGATAAGCTGTCCGGCGTATGTGGGAAATTAATGTGTTGTCTTGCGCATGAAGTTGCGGATTATGATGAGCTTCGCAAGAACATCCCTCCTTTTTTGAGTCTTGTTTATTTGAAAGATGGTAAAAGCGGGGTGCTCCGAGGTATGGATATTTTAAACCAAAAAATGCGTTTGGACGGCGAGAAAGAAACATTCATGGCGAATGTCGCCGATATTAAGAAATTCACTCCTCCGAAAGGCGAAAATCCTTCTTTAATGTAAAACCATGTTTGTCATTAAATTATTTATTTTGATTGGCGGATTTGTGTTTTTGGGCATTCTTTTTGTGCGAAGATTTTTCTTGATTTTATCGGAAGTGAAAATGCAACACGGTCTTAAGCGCGAGATGGATCTTGAAACGAAAAAACAAAGCGTTCCGACCGCCACGATCGTATCGAAAAAAACCACCAAGATCGGAAATGTTCGCGGACTGTTTAAGAAAGGGGAAATGTTTTTTTCAAAAAACGATTTGGTTGCCGCAGAAGGATGTTTCGTACAAATTATCGCCTCCGAAGACACCAATTTGGAAGCTAATTTATATCTTGGATTGATTTATTTAAAACAAGAAAATTTCCCGAAAGCCGAATTCTTTTTTCATAAACTCGTGAATCTAAAAAAAGATCCGGTTTATTACAGCAATTTGGGGTTGGCTCTATACAAACAGGGGAGACTGCTTGAAGCAACTGAGGCTTACGAAAGCGCGGTTGTTCTTGATGATAAAAGAGCGGCTCGTTTCGCGAGTTTGGCGCTCGTTTATAAGGAGCTTAACAATGATGAGAAGGCGCTTATCAATTTCGAACGCGCAAGCCGAAAATCACCTCGAAATCTCGATTATCTGTGGGCTATTCTGGAATATTATCAAAAGTTGAGTCGCATCGAGGATGTTCGATCTACGGCAAAAAAGATATTGGAGTTGGATCCGTATAATGAGGATGCGAAGAGGGTTATTCATTATTAATCCTCTCCAGACGGATCGTATGCTACATATGAACTGACATATATTCCCGGACGTCTTGCATCCTGAAGCGGTTCATATTTCGCACTGCTGACTTTTGAAGAACCTACTCCTATTTGACCTGCCTCAATCGCTGTAGCAGCTTGGTCATCAACAGACGTTTTATTTTCACCAACTTTTTCCGGAGGTAGTTCCGCCCCTCTTTCTTTTAATTTGCGAACAAGGCTGCTCATTGTTTTTTCATCGGTATCCGTTTCGTTCGGAACTCTTAATCCGGCTTCACATGCCTTATATATAATCCATCTTTTAGCTATTTCCTCCCACTGAAGCGGGGTTGGATATTCTTGCGGCGTGCCACTTTTATCTGTAGTTAATGTCAAGTTCGATATCCCCTCGGTTATTCCTAAATCATAAGCTTTTTTTAAAAATTTCTGTGCCTCATCAAGTGCCGTCTGTCCTTCTGTTAACGAAGATGATTCGTTTTCTCTCAAAATTTCAAGAAGTTCCATTTTAAGATATATATTTTCGGCTTCTTGAATTTGTTCGCCTAGCCCCTGTTTAAAGCCAACTCTGTACAATCCTACTACAATCTCGTTCCACTTTTTTGAACCTTCCTTTCTATATAATTCGATCGATGGATCGTCTTTCGGCATTTTTTTTGATAGCTCATCCATTACAGAATCGAGTTCTTGTCTTAATTTTCCGCCCTCTTCTATGATTTTTCCTATAAAATCCGCATGCATAACTCTTAAATTTGTTCTCATCTCTCGGAATGTTTGTACGCGTTCTTGGCTTGGGTGTTCGTCAGCAATAATCGATTTTGGATTAACTCTTGGATTGAGTTCTTTGGCTTTCTTCAACATGGCGGTTATTCGTCTTTGTACGGCCGACTTTCTCCATAATCTTATATGATGATATGTTAGCACCTGTACAACCAAATGCGCTCCGGTTTCCGGCAGCTCTATGTTTTCCGCATTTGCCCAGACGGGATGTACATTTGGCGGGAATTGAGGAACGTTTACTCTTCCATCCAGAATATCAAATGATTCTCTCGTCCTTCTCATAAGCAATTCATACTCCGCCTGGTCTACTTCAACCGCAATGATAATTGCATCCGGGAATTCTTTTGCTAAAATGTATGAAACTATACCCGTTCCAGCCCCTATTTCGCATATAACCGGGTGCTTTTCACCCGCTTCTTTTGCCTGCTCTATCACTTTTCGAGCGTCTTCAATTATCAGCTCAATCATTTCCTCATAATACGGGTGCAGATGTTCGGTCGCTTGATATCCTAATATGTTGGTAATATATCGACTCATTTCCTGTATCCATCCTCCTATGCCTTTTATAACTACTTTTTTGTCGAACATTTCAAATTCTTCAGTTCCATATAGTTCTTTTCCTCCATCGTCAATATCCGTCCCTAAACCATCGATGTATTCATCACCTCCTGTTCCACCTTCTGTCGCGTCGTAAATGTCGGGGTCCACCCTTTCTTGTTGCGAACCGAAACCTACAGTCGGACTACTTCCATCGTAAGGACCGTCTACATTTCCTTGATCATCGTTGCTTAAATTTAATACTGCTTCTTTTCGCGTATCATCCAAATCGAATCCTTCTTTCTCTGGTTTTATATCTGGACTCATTTAAAAAAAGTTTTAGGGACTGATTCTACACGTATTCCCATTTGTGTCAATCTTTTTTGCCCTAAATTGTCCTATGCGGCCTGAGAGCCTTGTTCCGCTACCGATGATCTCGTCGTGCCGATGCCGGGATCTGTAGGAAATTCTGTATCCTGCCCCGGATCGGACAATGGGGAGCCTCCCTGGTCTTCGACCGCCGTCGGTCTTGATCTAAAAACTTCCATATCTATTGGTACTTCATCAAAATCATGATTGTGGTCATAGAATATTTCCGTTCTCTCTTCTATTTGTCCAATTATCGGTTCTCGTAGGCGCGTTGCCAACGCTTCGTCTAGAATTTCTGCAACTATTCTTCTCGATATATAAATGAGTGAATCAACCAAACTCGTTGCTATCTCTTCCGACGCCACTATGCTTTGGGATATAAGACAGCGGATTACATGCCTTCTTACCCTTACAGGAAATTCTACCGGGAGAAAAATATGATCTTGAGCCGGATTTCTTATCTCGGGATTATAATCACTTTCTCTAAATTTTGTAGCCGCTATCAAATTGGGGTGCAAATAGTCCGCTCTTATTTCAATCGTTCCGTCATCTGATACTTTTATATCTCCGTGTTTGTCTTTTGCAGCTATAATCATACCAACTATCTTTGATACTCTCGCCAATATATCAGGGAGTAATTGCTTGCCTTTTTTGACCTCTTTACTTCTCTCGTCTCGATCATGCTCATCCATGGTCGAGTTTATAAAAGCTACCCCTGTTAATTTCGCTGTTTGTCCCGGTCCTGTTTTTGACAGTTGGCGAGAATGCTGATGAAATCTTGTTGGACGTCTACCGTTTGGACTATTAGTTGGCATAGTTTTTAATGTATTCGAGTGTTAAATTTACACATTTTTTTTATCCTTGTCAATAGGGACTGATTAAGCCGCTCCACCCAACCGCATATCTCGCGCAAAACACCACTAATATCACTACAAACAACAGATATAATCCTTGCACTAATTTAAAATATTTTTTGTCATGTGTGCCAAGAGAGCCGAGGATCATGAATAACGGGAAAGCGGTCAGTAGGTATCTCGAGTAGCCTTCGAGGTTCGCCGAGCATAGTGGAGGAAGAAGAACGGCAATGCAATATAAAAAGTATTGTTTTGTCATAATTTTGTACGTTTGCCAAGCCAAAATCGCCGTGAATAAGAAGCAGAACAGGTTCCATGCGCTATAAAGACCAGTTAGGTTTAGTTGGGCCAGGTTGCGAATCGCATCCACGATTGGCACATATGGCATGGAGAGAGTTTTACCAAATTCCTGATGTTTCTCCAAGAATATCAATGGATTACCCGAACTTAAATAATAGAGGAATAAAACCGCAAGAACTCCCATTATAGGTGATAAGATCGCTAGGATTTTTTTCAACTTATCTCCTTTAAAGTCCTTTAGAGCCACATACGCAATCGGCAAAATAAGCATGCCTCCGACCTCTCTCGTCATCGCGGCAAAAAAAGCGGCAACAATTACTGTTGCCCACATCTTTTTCTTCAAAAAATACATAACCGCAAGCGCCAAAAACAGAAATAACGCTTCCGTATAAATTGCCGTGAAGAAAAATGCGGTCGGAAAAAAGAATAGAAATGCGTTCGCCCAAAAGCCTGTTTTTTCCGCAAGGAGTTCGCTTTCGCGAACGGACTTGATAATAGAGGCGCGAGGATCGCTTTGCTTCCTTGCGCTTCCGAACTCCTCCTTGCAAAGCTTAAACAGCAGATATGCCGAACCGAAAGACAGACCGAGGTTTAACAACAAGCCCGCAAGTGCATAATTGCCAAGCGTCAGATACGAACACAGCTTGAGAATAATAGGGTAGAGCGGAAAATACGCGAAATATTGGTCGTGATACCAATCGCGCGATATTTGGATATAAGAGTTTGCGTCCCAAAGAGACCACTGGTTCAGAAATTGCCAACCGCTATTGTAAGTTGCCAGGTTTTCATAATAAACTGCACCGAATGGTAAAAAAAATGCCGCGAGTAGCGCGACTGCGAACAGTAGTATTTTATTTGCCAGGAGTAGGACGAAAGTTTTTTTCATTTACCTTTTGGTGATTCGTTTTCTCTTAGTGGCGTCATGGTAGATATGGAGATCGCCTTTTGTCCCTAGCGGGACTGTTACTCTGCAGCCGTTCCGCTTCCCGAACCCTCTTCCGCAATTCCAACGAGGTATTTTGCCGACCATGCCTGATAGTGGCTGAAAATCGTTTCTTTCGTTTCCGTTCCGTCGCCTGAAATTATAGTCCTGTACCAAGTCGCGTCAAATCCATTATGCGCACTGTCTTTCTTTTGAGTTTCGCCCGGGGCAAGTGCGGTTGTGTATGTAATAACATCCGCCGGAGCTCCAACCCTGTTCGAGTAATAAGGGCCATCCATTATTACCGTTCTTCCGTCATCCGTGCCGTAGAATTTGAAATAAGCGCTTGTGTCTTCCGAATAAGCTTGGATTAAAATATATGAACCGGTGTCGTTTAGGAATTTAAGATCCGGAGATGGTTGATAAATGGTTGCGTCCAATCCGTATCCCGATGGATATGCGTAATAAGATACCGCATAAGAGTGTTCCGTCCTGGCGACAACGGGTAGTCCTCCATAAAGGATTGCTCTATACATCGTGGAAGATACTTGGCAAAGACCGCCGCCGTATTCCGGTTTTGTTTCGTTATTCGTGATCACAAGCTCCTTATAGTATCCGCTTGCGGCATCAACAGCTCCAAGGTTCTCAATGAATGAAAATGTTTCACCCGGTTCAACAAGCATGCCGTTGAACTTACTCAGTCCGACTCCGATATTAAGATTTCTGTTGTAGGGTGAGCCCGAAAAGTCGGTATATCCAACCGCGATCAGGTCATTAACGCCCATATCCGCAAGGTTTTGAGAAACTTTTACTCCACCTTTTGTCGTTTTTATCGGGAGATCTATTTCCTGAATACCATTGCTTAATGCGAGCTCGAGCATTTCTTTAAGAGCTTTTTTATCAACTCCCGTTCCATCGCTTGCCGATCCTTCGAACGTTATCACTCCGGCATCATCCATTGTGATAGAAACCTCTTGTGCCGGCGTCTCCACTTCTGCATTTATCAATTGCATTACATATTCATCAAGCCCCGTTTCGTCTATTACCACCCGGAGTTCCGTTGAAACGAAATCGCTATTATCTACCGACTCTTCATCCGGCCATATAATTTCTATCGGATTTGTTATGCCCGATGCCGGGAAATCCAATAAATCTTCTGTTCCAAAAGACATCAAATTTGAATTTTCCGTTGCTGAAAATGTCCAAGATTCACTTCCGTAATAAATTTCGACCGACCTGGTCAGTATATCTTTTGCCTGGTCTTTAAACGGTTCAAGATCTGATGACGAAACTGTTGGGTCCAGCTTATTTACGGTTAGCGTAATTTGATCTTCGTTTAAAGCTGCGAATTTGTCGTTTATATCTTGCAGAAAGATCTCCCAATCTATTTCTTGTCCACTATTTTCAGGGATTATCGAAACTTCATTTGTCGCAGTATCCAGTGATAAATATGCGTTTTGCGCTTTTGACTCAACTGACAATATCGAAAGTGTACTGTGTAATTTTTCTTCATCAACCAAAACCACCGGCTCGATATTGTCTTTTCCGTTTAGCAACTTGATTGTCTTTATCAGACCGTAATATTCCCCGATGACGGGTATCAATTCTTTTGTTTTTTCATAATCGAAACTTATTCCCAAATCGGCAGGCGCAAATTCCGAAACATTTCCATTGGCGATGATAACAACCGGCTTTGCCAAAAAATTGTTTAGTGCCTCTTCGACCGTAGCGAATGCGGATTCTTTTAACTCGCTTCCTATCTCAATTCCTGCGATATAAGTACCCGGGTAAACCATCCCGCCGTATTTTTGGGACATGATATATAGACTTGCCGAAACGGTTATGGCAATCGTTGCGGCTACGACAGTCGTTATAATTATTTTCTTCTTGAAATTCATTATTTTTTGATAGAGTTTCTTATCAGTCTCAAGAATCCTATCGCAGTTTCTTTCGCAAGACGCTTTGCCGTCTTAATATTATCCTTGTGAGAATCCATGAAGTTTCTGGATGCAGATGCTATGTTCTTACGAGTTTCCTTGCCTTCTTTCGGTGCCAAGGTAAGCCCAACAACCGAACCTATTGCTCCGCCGATTATCGCACCGACAATCAGTTTGTCCATCTTGCCAATAACTCCGTCTTCTTCTTTTTTTTGTTCGTCAGTCATGCTGTAATGATTAATTTTATCTAAATATTTTCGATGTTTTTTCTATCTGCTTCGCAGAATAATTTTTCTTACTAATTCCTAGTTTTTTTAGGCCGTCCTTCGGACGGCTATTTAGCGTAATCGATAGCTTCCGTTCGTCTGATAACATTAACTTTTATTTTTCCCGGATAGCTCAAGTCTTCTTCTATTTTATGAGCAGCCGATTGAGCCATCTCTTTTATTTGCTCGTCGGTTATTCTATCCTCATCAACTATTATGCGAAGTTCTCTGCCCGCTGAAATCGCAAATACTTTTTTGACACCTTCGAAGCTTTTTGCAGTTTCTTCGAGTTTCTGGATTCTGTCCAGGTAACTTGTTAACGATTCTTGCCTTGCTCCAGGTCGTCCGGCTGAAATCGCGTCCGCCGCTTTCACCAACATCGCTTCCGGCGTTCGCGCCGGTTCGGCGTCGTGATGCGCGTATGCCGCATGAACTATTTCCGGATCGAAATTAAATTTTTCAAGTATTTCTTTTGTAAGCTGATCATGACTTCCACCAACTTCGTGGTCTATAGCCTTGCCTATATCGTGGAAAAACGCCGCGATTTTCGCCCTCTCCATATTGGCTCCCATTTCGGATGCAAGCATTGCCGCCATCGCCGCCATTTCTATTGAATGCTGGAGAACATTTTGCCCGAAGCTCGTTCTGAATTTCAATCTTCCAACAAGTTTAACTAAATCTTGTGGAACTTTTTCGGTTACTTTGGCTATTTTTATCGCTTCTTCGCCGATTTTCAAAAGATCTCGATCCATATCTTTCTTCGCTTCTTCAATCGCTTTACTTATCCCGACTTGATCAAAATCTTTTTTGCTTTTATCGAGTTTTTCTATCGCGTTTTTCGCAATATTCCTATTTACCAAGTTAAGTCCTCCGACATAAATCATTTCCGGTTCAAGGTTGAAAATAACGCTGACATCTTTGAATTGGCTTTCGAAAAATTCAATATTTTTTCCACCCTTCCCGATAAGAAGACCCTTGAACCTGTCTTTTTTAATTTTTATACCTGTCGAATGTTTATCGACCGAGCTTGGAGATGTGATGCGCTGGATTATTCCCCTGAGTATGTTTTTGGCGATATTCATGGAATCCTCGTTCGCGTTTTCTTCTATTTTTTGAATTAAATTTATCTTTTCCAACTCCAACTGTTTGTCGAATTTGTCTATTAATACTTTTTTTGCCGATTCCGAATCCAGCCCGGTTTTTTTCTTCAGGCTTTCGACCATTTCAAGTTCCGACTTGTTTATATCTTCACTCAAGACATCCGCCTCTTTCTTAACCTGGTTTATCGTCATCGATATCGATGCGTTTCTTTGTTCTCTTTTTTCAAGAATTTTCCCTTTGAAATCCAAGTTCTTTTTTAGCGCCTCCATTTGTTCTTCCATCCTCTTGTTTTCTTCTTGCGCCGTTTCCTTGATTTCTTTTGCCCGAGAGTGCGTGGTTTCAACCAAGGTTTTTGCCGCCTGGACTCCTTTTTCGAGAATTTCTCTCGCGGTTTTTTCGAGTTCCTGTCTGTAGTTTTTATTAACTTTTATCAGCATTAAACTAAGCCCCGCCCCAAGCAGAGCCCCGGAAATTGCCAATATCGTATTTAGATTATTCATTTATTTTTTACCTTATCTATGTGCTTTTTCAGTTGTGTTATCAACCTATCCGTCGCGTCATCAAGCCCTTTTGTCATCGCGTGCGCAGATTCTTCGGCAATAATCATGTCGGATGGGATTGTAAGCTTCAAGAGCACTTTGAATGCCGTATGTTTCTCGAATTTCTCAACCGAAGCTGTTAACAAAACCGAATCTTCCGAAAAATGCTTGGTCAACTTCGAGATCCTGCCTTCTTTTTTTATTAAATAGTCCACAAACTGCTTTTTCTCCCAGTTTGTAAGGTTCTTCGCAGTTATATTTGTCGGCAGCGACTTAACAGGTTCTTTTTTGACGGATGTTTTTGCTTTTTTGGTTTGAGCCATGTTTTTTTTATTAATTATCATGTTCTATAATAGGAGATGTGTTTTGCTAACGCAATATTATCATGATTGATGCAGAAAAAATTCGCGCACAATGTTTTTCGTCCGGTTTCGATTTGTTTGGTATCTCCAATCCTTATGTTGAAAAATCCGAATTTGATTTTTTCAGAAACTGGCTTGCGGAAGGGTGCGGTGCGGACATGAATGGATGGCTTCAGAGAGGTTTTGATAAAAGAGCTAATCCGAATTTAATTCTCGATGGAGTTAAAAGCGTAATTTGCCTTGGGGTAAATTATTATCCGGGCGATCACGAGGCTTCTGCCGGGTTGGTAGCGCGATATGCATGGGGCGATGATTATCATGAAATTATTGGCGGAATGTGTAAATCGGTTTGCGATTTTTTGGTTAAAAATTATGACGATGATCCGAAGTGGTATACGGACACCGGGGCTGTTTTTGAAAGATATTTTGCGGTCAAAGCCGGACTCGGATTCGTTGGAAAAAACACTTGTCTTATCACGCGTGAATTCGGATCGTGGGTTTTGCTTACTGTAATTTTTTCAAAAATCGAGTTTGAGCCTACGAGCAGTAGAGCCGCTGGGAGTTGCGGAGTTTGTCGTCGGTGTATCGAGTCTTGTCCAACCGGCGCGTTAAGCGAGGGCTGTGTTGATTCGAGAAAATGTATTTCTTATTTGACGATTGAGAAGAGGGGAGATTTTTCCGATGCGGAAAAATCCATGGTCGCAGGTCAGAAGTTTTGTTTCGGATGCGACAAATGCCAAGAGGTTTGCCCTCACAATATCAGGGCGAAAAAAACAAACAGGTTTAATCCGAAAATTGAGAGTTTGTCGTTGGAAGCTTTGCCGGATGCGGAATTTTTCAAAAAAAGTCCGATTAAGAGAAATCTGAGAGGACTTAGTAAGCTAGCGAAATTCTAGGACCTAGTTTCTAGTAAAGATAGTGAACTAGTGAAGAGGGGATGAAGAGAAGATTAAGAGAAGAGGGATTGGTAAAAACGATGAATTTGTTGTAACATCGTCGGGCCTTCTAATTCACAATCCTATGAAAATTGGAATAGATGCCAGGATATATGGTCCCGGGTTTACCGGTATCGGTCGCTATGTAAGCGAACTTGTTTCAAATCTTCTTAAGATTGATTCCGAGAATGAATATGTGGTTTTCATGAATAGTCCGGAATATGAATCGTTTACCCCTTCCGCTAAAAATGTAAAAAAAGTTTTGGTGAACGCGAGGCATTACTCTTTTGCCGAACAGTTTAGGTTTTCGAAGCTTCTTAAAAAGGAGAAGGTTGATGTTATGCATTTCACGCATTTTAATGCGCCTATTTTTTATAAAGGAGCTTCTATTGTTACGATTCACGATCTGACTCTCCATTTTTATCCCGGCAAAAAAATGACCTCTTTTTACAGGAGGCTGGCCTATCAACTCGTAATAAGATCTGTCACCAAGCGAGCAAAAAAAATTATCGCCGTTTCCGAAAATACAAAAAACGATCTTGCTAAAATCCTGAAAATCCCGGCAGATAAAGCTACGGTTATATATGAAGGTGTTGATGAGTCATTTAATGAGGCTGCCGACGAAAATGCCAAGAAGGAGATTGCGAAAAAATATGGCATTATCAAGCCGTTTTTGCTCTATACCGGCGTGTGGAGAAGTCATAAGAATTTGGTAAATTTAATTAAAGCTTTTTCTTATTTAAAAAAGAATGCTGATTTTGATGGACAGATTGTAATCACCGGGAAAGAGGATCCTTTGTATGTTGAAATCAGGTCTACAATTAAGGATTTGGGACTTGAGAGCGATATTGTTTTTACGGGCATGGTGCCGGATTCAGATTTGCCGGTTTTGTATAGTGCCGCGAAAATTTATGTTTTCCCGTCTTTATATGAAGGGTTCGGGCTGCCACCTCTGGAGGCGATGGCGTGCGGAACTCCGGTTGCCGCCTCGAAGGCCGCATGTATCCCGGAAGTTTGCGGACAGGACAATGCTGTGTTTTTTGACCCTTATGATCCTGTCGACATGAGTGATGCGATTTTGAAGATTTGGTTAAATGAGGAGTTAAGGCAAAAATTGATAGCGAATGGCAGGGCGAGAGTAAAAGAATTTAGTTGGAAAAAGATGGCTAAAGATATTTTGGAAATTTATAAGTCTGTTGTATGAATTTTGGATTTTCACAATTAAAAGATTTATTGCCAAAAGCGATAGGGTCTTATGGTGTTACCAGAGAGGTTCGCGCTTCTTTGATTCGCGATCGTGCGCGAAAAGCCGTTCGTCATATTTGGGGCGATGATAATCTTGAAATAAGACCGTTGTTTTTTAAGGGTGGCATTCTAGTTGTCGAATGCGAAAATTCAGCGTGGGGACAGGAAGTTTTTATGAAAAAAAATGAGTTTATCGAGTTTATAGAAAGAGATGGACCGCTTAAGGGATCGATAAAAGATGTTAAGACGAGAGTGAGGGGATAAGAGAGGACCTAGGAACTAGTGAAGATAGTGGGCTAGTGAAGAGAAGAAAAAGAGAGGACCTAGTAAACTAGTGAAGATAGTTAAGATGCTAGTGAAGAGGGGAGGGGGAGGAAGAATGAAGAAGAAATGAAAAGAAGAGAACTTGCCTTGACTTAAGCCGTTTTAAAGCTAAACTGTTTGAGCAATTTCCCAATTATTCTTTAATTTTTATCTAAGTGTTAAGAATCAGACTCACCCGAATGGGCAAGAAAAATCGTCCGCACTATAGAATCGTTGTCGCTGAACATTCATCGCCTGTAAAAGGTAAGATTATCGAATCTTTTGGATTTTTCAATCCGCTTGTTGAACCAAAAGTGCTTGAAGTTAAAAAAGATCGTTTGCAATATTGGATGACAAAAGGTGCAAAACCTAGCGATACTGTCGCTTCTCTTCTTAAACAACATGGAGTCCAAGGATTGGACCAGTTTATTAATCCAAGGAACAAGAAGAAAAAAGGGAAAGGCGAAGCTCCCGTAGTGGCTGCTCCGGTAGTCGCAAAACCTGTCGAAGCTCCGAAAGCGTAAGAGAGATGAAGTTTTGCTAACTCAAGCAAGTGTTATTTCGACATATCCGAACCGGTTTTCCATGAAAAAGAGCTGGCAAACTTTAAATATGGTGTATAATATAACTAATTATCCTTTAAACCCTCCGAAATGGACGCATCTACCACCGGCTACTCTGACGGCGCTGATAAGGATTTTATTTTGTATTTTGTCAGACAGGTTGTTGAAAACCCTGACGCCGTTTCCGTTGAACGAATCGTTGACGAGATGGGCGTACTTATTACGCTTAGGGTTGGCAAAGAAGATATGGGCAAAGTTATCGGTAAGCATGGGCAGACCGCGAAAGCTCTCCGAGTGCTCTTGAGGGTTATTGGATCCAAACACAACGCAAGGGTTAACCTCAAGATTGTGGAACCTGACGGGGCGGAGATTATGATTGAAGGCGAAGTGGCGTAAAGAAACTTGTAACTTACAGCTTATAGGGTTTTGCTTACGCAAAACAGTTTGATAAGATGGGTCGCTTCGCGATTGCTTGCTGGCTATTGCCGTTTTTTTACTTATCGATTAGAATTTATTCTGGTTTAAATCTTTAACTTACAAATTATGGCTAGCGATACAATAATGGATGCCGCTCAAAATTACGATGTTGTGGAAATTATAAATCGAGGAATTGCGTATGCTATTATTGTTGCCGGATTTTTATCAATCGTATTTATATTTTTCGGAGGTATTTCTTTCATCTTATCAGGAGGACAAGAGGACAAAATCAAACAGGCCGTTAGCACCATCAGGTATGCCATTATAGGATTAGTTGTGACTATTTTGTCTGTTGTTATTGTGAATTTTGTCGGTAAAGCCATGGGCTTGGACATCATCAAGTACATCAACTTGGGAGATGTTATGAGCACTATAAGCAACATTACTCAAACAACTTCGAATGAAGATAGCTTGAATTAAAGAGAAAAGAATGACTAAGAAGTTTGTAATTATTGATGGTAATGCGTTGATACACAGAGGGTTTCATGCTATTCGGCCTCTTTTTACGAAATCCGGAGAGATGACAAATGCCGTTTACGGTTTTACGACTGTTCTTCTCGGTGTACTGAAAAAAGAAAATCCTTATTATATTGCCGTTACTTTTGACAAAAGAGGTCCAACTCATAGGCATGTGGCTTTCAAGGATTATAAAGCTACTCGAATCAAGGCTCCCGATGAACTTTACGTCCAAATCCCTCGTATTCGAGAAATCGTTCGCGCTTTAAACATACCTGTTTTCGAAGTGGATGGGTTCGAGGCTGATGATGTGATTGCAACTCTTGTGAAAAAAGTTCGTGGAATGGATATCGATAGCGTGATTGTAACGGGAGATCGCGATACCTTGCAGTTGGTTAATGACCGAGTAACCGTTGCCTCTCCGGTTAAGGGTTATAATGAGGTTTTTTATTACACTCCTGAAAAGGTAATGGAAAAGTTGGGGGTGCGCCCGGATCAGGTTGTTGATTACAAGGCTTTGTGCGGTGACGCAAGTGACAATATCCCCGGTGTTCGCGGAATAGGACCAAAGACTTGTGGAGAGATGTTGGCGAAATACGAAACCCTTGAGGCGATTTATGAACACTTGACTGAGATTTCCGGCAAGGCTAAAGATAAACTTGAGGCCGGTAAAGAGTCTGCTTTTTTGAGTAAAAGCTTGGCGACGCTTGTGCATGATGTCGAAATTGATTTTAAACTTGAAGATTGTCATGTTGAAGATTTTTCCAATGAAAAAGTTTTGAAAATTTTTGGAGATCTTGAGTTTAAGAGTTTGTCTACCAGACTGCAGGAATTGAAAAAAAACAACGAACCGGCCCGCGAAGAAACGCAAATGAGCTTGATTTTTTAACGGTTTTGTTTTTAAGTAACATTTCGCTGCGCCCAATTCCTTTCTCTTGGCTTGTCCAAGCCGTTTTTTTATATTTTTT
>JBAYGX010000007.1:0-24517 GCA_041666465.1 Candidatus Altimarinota bacterium | reverse complement strand
GGTGGTGGTACAGATCCTGGTAGTACTGGCGGTGTCGCAGCTGGTGCTCCACTCGGTCTAGGTAACGGTCCTCCACTCGCACCTACTGATGGCGGTGGTGGTACAGTATGAAAATGTTCACTTAAAAACTGGACTATTTTAGCATGTCCTATATAAAGACCGCTCTCTGCTTCCGAATCAAAGCCCAAACAACTAAGCTTTGATAACCCTAGCGCGCAACTCGGGATACTTACTTCACCAAGATAGAGAGTTTCAGCATTTGGACATAATTCAAGTAAATCAGTAACATCTATATCTGTATCAGTTAATCTTCTAAAATCAACCACTTTAACCTGCCTGGCAACATTACGTCCTTCATCGGTTCCAAAATACACATAAAGGGCATGATATATATGAACATCATCCACGGGCAACTTAATAATACCTCCCCTGTCTACACCAAATACCCTATCATGAGTAATCGATGCCGGGAAAATTGCTTTAAAAGCATCCGGTAACTCTTCGTAAGAATCGAGCGTATGAACGGCAAGAACATCAATCGGTTCGTCGTCGTCAAGTACTGGCGGTGTCGCAGCTGGTGCTCCACTCGGTCTAGGTAAAGGTCCTCCGGCACCTACTGGCGGTGGCGGTGGTGGTACAGATCCTGGCAGTACTGGCGGTGTCGCAGCTGGTGCTCCACTCGGTCTAGGTAAAGGTCCTCCGGCACCTACTGGCGGTGGCGGTGTCGCCGGTCCTGCATCAATCGGCGGCACATCATCAGGTGATGGCGTCGCAACCACCTCAACTCGCCTCAAATCCCCTGCCTCCAAAGGCTCAAGATTCCCCCAATTCCATTCCGACCACGGACTGCTGACAACAACCCCTTCGGGTGGCATTAAAGTTCTCAAAATTTCCATATCAACCGGCTTGCCATCCGGACCCATAAATATTTTCTCACCATAACTATCAGTACCTTGCTGTCCGCTCCTCTCGGAAGCAGGAAGCGCCTCAAGCGCCAACGGATTTTTGACAACAATCGGAGGCAAAAATACGAAAGAACCGGACCTTTCAACAACACGATAACCAACATCGCCACATTCACCATCTTCATTCCATTCAGGCTTAAATGTACCGGACTGACTTCCAGGCATTTCCTTCCCAAGATCATAAGACACAGAATTCGAACCTTCATGACCGGGGTCAACAACCATCAATCCACCACCGGTAGTATTATTTATTGAATTATTTCCATCAATTTTCGCAACAGAACTAAGCATTCCATCCGTATTTTGCTGACCACACATCACGAATTCACCCTTGAAAACAGGTGGGGTTACACTTCTATCCCATAACGAATCCCACATAGCAACCTTAGCCGGATTGCTCAAATCAACTTCGCCGGTTGGAGTAAAATTAAACGGCATAGCTCTTTGATGACCATGCGCATCTCGTATAACCGCATACAAACTGATCTGACCATGCCCTTTGTCAAAAGCATCAATCATATTCAATTCAGGTCCACCGACAGTTCTTGTAGAACCGTGCCCACCTTTTAACATTTCATGAATATCCAACACGACATGCCCATTCGTATCAACACTTTGCAATAAATGTAACTCATGAACATCTTCATAAGGCGCAGGTGCAGTTCCATTGTGCCAATGTTTACCAAGAACTCTCTCCGGGAATCCCATTCTGTCC
Source organism: Candidatus Altimarinota bacterium (assembly GCA_041666465.1). Taxonomy (GTDB): domain Bacteria; phylum Patescibacteriota; class Gracilibacteria; order UBA1369; family UBA12470; genus XYC2-FULL-41-22. Next base: position 22,837 of record JBAYGX010000007.1, on the reverse strand, counting down.
AAATCCGCATCACTCAATGCGGAAGGCGGAACAAAACGATAAGTCGGTGCAGTTCCAGGAGTTCCGGAAACATGATCAACAACCGTAAATCCTTTACCTTGCAAATGAGCAATTGCGGCAGGCGACAAAGTCCCATCAGATTCAACAGACACTTCACCATGCGTAAGAACCCCCTTGCCCTCCAAATACCCAATCACGCTCGAACCATTCATCCCAACCCCTGAAATAGAAGAACCCGGCGTAGTAACAGTATCAAAATGCGAATTAAACCAAGCCCTATCTATAACAGTAGGATGAGTCGGCTCCGTGTAAGCTTCCGGAGGGATTGTGAAATCCGAAGGATGAGTCACAGGGACCATAGTCCCGTTAACATTAAGAGTTTCTGTAACAGGCGCACCCGTAAACTTAAGCGTCGGCGGACAACCCATCGTAGCTCCCGGGATAGGATCAACTTTAAACCCATTCGCCTCCAAATACTTAATAGACGCAGGGTCCATCTCTCCATGTGTATAAGTTATCTTATCCGGATCGAGATGATTTTGTGTAACAAAAGTTTGCAATTCTTTGACACTTTGCGCATCGATTTGCGGATGATTTGCAAAATGGTCAAACGCTCCATGCACAACACGACTTCCCAAATAACCAAGCGTAGAGGTAGCCGCTCCGAAAAGCGCACCTACCGCCATAGACTTCCCGGATTCCCATCTCTTGAAACTGGTAAATCTCTTGTAAGTTCCTGTTAAATGCTCATTAATACTTGTCTCAACAACCTGCCCGGCATCTCTCAAAGCTGTAGCTAAATCATCGTCGGAATAACTTGAACCTTCCGTCGACTTAAGCCAATTCCTGGCCTGTCCCGCTTTCGCAAGCATTGCGGTTCTTTCTCTTTCAACAGATTTTTGATCTGTAAATTTAATCAAATCAACCTTCCCGCCATTTCTCTCATTTCTTCCTGCAAAAGTCATCTCATTCCTCTTCTCAATCTCGGCAACAGCCTTAACAACAGCTTCCGGATCCTTGGCGGCCATCGCCTGATCAAGTCTCGTAATCAATTCAACCGCGCCAACCTTCTCGGGAGTCACATCCTCAAGATCTCGTTCGAATGTCCCCTCTCCAGCTTGACCGCGACCATATCCAAGAGCCTCTCTCCTATTCTTATGAGCCTCTTGCATAATTACGCTTCTCCTTCTGGATACATACGCAAGCGTTCCACCGGTAACAACACCGGCGGCAACTGCAATTATCCCGGCAGGCAAGGCAGCCGGAGCAGTAGCGACAAACAAAAGACTTCCACCGATAATCCCCTTAAACGCCCTGCTGGACGCCATATTAAACACAACATTTGTAAGCCCGTAAGCCCATATCGCACCTGTTGTAGGATTGAGAGGTGCAAGCTTACTCAAAATCGGATATCTATGAGTCCATCTCTGTATCTTCCCAACAAGCGCATCCGCATAAGTTCTAGAATCGACTTCCGAATGTACATCGACATTTCTCGCCTTGCCGATTCGGAGCGCAACCCTGAAATTATCAAGATCCAAATTCGCCAAACCTCGCATGTGCCTTAACCTCAAATCTTTCATCTTCTCAACAACATTTGTCGCAACCAACTTATTATCGGCGGCAAGATCGTCGGTAGGAACATTTTCCTTTCTTATACTATATACAAGATCTCTAGCCCTCCTCGCATATGCCGCTTCGTCAACAACTCCACTAAGATACTCCCTGGTCAATTGATCCAATTCGTCATTATAAATAGCTTCACCAACCATCTCCCCTTCTGAAACCGCGCCCATTTCAAAACGATTCACAATCGCGTTCACCTCGGCCTCATGCGCACCGGCAGCGGCAGCACCACCTTCTTCTCCACTCATAACGGTATCGAAAAAGTCCGGTTTTTCTCGTAACTCTTTCAAGTAATCCTGCTCGAACTTATCAATCCAACCTTGTCTCGCCATTGATCGTCCGTAACTTTTCCAGAAATTCAATTTCCAAAACTTCGGTATATACCTACCAACTTTCCCATCAAAACGAGTCCCCTTCGACATATCACCAAGCTCTTTCTCGTATTTTTCCTCCGCAAGTCTCCTCGCGATTTTCCTCATTTTTTCCTCAACATCCACAACAACAACTTCAGTTCCGGTTTGTAACTTTCTTTCATGCAAATACTTAACTTTCGGAACCAAGAAATCACCTTGTTCACACTCTTCTCTGGACATTATATATTTCAACAAAGGACCCCAGTTCGTAAATGTGACACCTTTTAACATTTCATAAATACCAAAAAGCGTTTCAAGCTCTTCCATTTTAATACCCATCACCGCCAATTGAGCCGGCTGCATTTGCGAAAAACTTTCTTTAATGGCACTGAACTCTTTACCTTGGAAATGCTTGAAATTTTTACACAAAACTTTAAGCAAAGAATGCATTCGAGTTTTATACTCATGACTTTCAGGATCAAGTTCTCTTAATGGACTTGGCAAAGCTGAACGATTCCTGGCAATAACATTCATCACGTCGGTATAATGCCCGGCATCAACTTTCCAATAAGGTTCAGCGTCCGGTCCGGTAACTTCAGAACCCTCAACGATATTTGCACCATTATGATCAAATCGAACAGTCCAAACTTTTGGGTTTGGAGCATTGTTAATTTGTTCATAATACTTAAGAACAGCCAAAAGCGCCTCTATCATAGAAGGATCTGAAAGCGCATTCGGAACAAGCATATTAAATTTCAAATATAGCGCTTTATCTTCAGGATTTTCAGCACCTCTCGTCTCAATCGCCTTAACCAGCTTAAGTATCAGTTGGCTTCGCGCTTCAGCATCATTTTCCATACCCTCTCCTTGTCCCTTCAGAAGGGCAACCAAAATCCTATCAACTCCATCCACAACGCCGGGATACTCTTCTTGGAATAACTTGAACTTCCTCGCCCCCATTTCTTCAGTTTTGAAAGTTGCATAATTACCTTTTCCAGTCGGAACAGCATCAAGAATCATATTGGCAATTTTGCCTTCAATAACCGGTCTCGTCGCCGACTCAACTCTAACGGCACCTGCAAAAAGTCTTAATTTCTTATCCCATTTTGGATATGCAACCTCATCTGCTGTCGGAGGCATTTCGCCCATAAGTTCATCAAAAATCTTCGCAGCCATTTCATATCTTTTGGCATCGGGCATAATTTCATCTTCACTCAAGCCCGCAATCCTTTCCGCCAAAGGATCTCGGAATTCGCTATCAGCTTGTCTTTCAAGAGTTTCAATTTTTTGCCTTAATTGTTCCTGTCCTTCAACTTGCGCTTTATAAGCTTCATAAGCTTGCACTTCATCAGGAGTCAATTTCAAATCTTCACTTGGATTACTTGGATCAAAAACATCCAAAGCTTCAAGATCGGATTGAATCCCTCTGTTTTCGTCATCCCAATAATATGTCTCTTGACCACCAGCGCCTGGAACAACCTTTACATGAGCAACTCGGCAAGCCCATCCCGTACCGGCAGCCTCCGCCTCTAAACCTAACGCATCCTTAAATTTATCAAGAAGCGCATTAAATTTTATTTTGTTGTCAGGACTTAAATATTTAAGTATTTGTACTCTGCGAGCGCCAACAACTCTCACTAAAAGTGACAATTGTTCAGCTCTATCTTTTGGAGTTTGCAATTTAAGTCGCTCAAACAATTCTTTAAAATCTTCCCTACCGTCGGTTAAAGCATTTATAAATTCATTTAGAGCAGCCTCATCTACTTCAATTTTCGTCTTAAATTTCGCTTCAACTTTTTTCAGTTGTGCTTCTTTAACTTCGACAAGAGTTGAAGCAGCGGGTGCAACAGACGACGGTCCGGAGGTCGGTGCAACAATTCGCTTACCATTTGCATCAAGCTTCAACACCTCTCTTCTATACCTTTGTATTAGAGGCACCTTACTCAAATATTTCTCAAATGTATCAACATAATGTCCCGTCGGATCACCTTGCCCACGATATTGCGCATCAACCTGGCTGGAATATTCAAATGCAGGCATTTGTAAATTACCAAGTTTAACCCATTCTTTATAAACACCACTGGAATTAACTTTTGCCCCAACAACTTCAGCACCGGCAATCCACGCACGATTTTGCGCATCATGACAAAACAAATACCTATATTTACCATTTTGCGACAAATACACATCGACAGTAACTTTCCCATAAACCGCATTTGTTGTTTCGAAAATCGAAACAGGATATCCGAAATTCGGCTCATCAGCTGGATCATCAAATTTAATTTTTTCAGGCTCAATAGTATGCTTATCAGTAGCTATCTCTGTCGAATCAAGCTCGAATTTGCCTGGAACATTTACCGGAGTTTTAGTTGTATCCACAGTGACACTCACGGGAGATCCACCTGGATTTAAACATTTCGTCAATCTCGCAAACACACTTTCTGCATCCCTAATACCTTTTGAAGCAAGTTCGACCACAGGTCTGTCAGCGTTACAAACAACTCTCTGCACCATAGAAGGCAATGTAACCGACTCTTCGCTATGACCTTTCCCATACCAAGAAATTTTTCCACCACTATCAGCTTCATAACCGGCTAACAATCTCCACAATCCACCGGTTGAGTTACTTCTATAGAAACTTCTGGCGATATAACGATCACCATTTTGTACATAACCAACACAAGCAAGTCTTCCGCTTCCAATATCATATGGCGAAGACAATAAAATATCTTTACCATCAATAGTTACTTTTTCCTTTGGCTCAAGTCCTAATCTCTTAAGTTCTGACGTGGTCATTGGCGCTTCACCATTATAAGAAGTTGCATGAATATCAGTCTTGCTAAGAACATCATCTGTATTAGCAGTTTCAACTCGCGTCAATGTAATACTGTGAAAAAGTCGAGTCTGAGTCTGCCCAAGATCGGTTGGTTGTTCTGCAGCAGGTGGTTCAACCGCACTTTCTTCCCTAGCATCACTAGCTCCTTCTGCTCTAGGTCCTGCATCTTCAACCCCACTAGCATCACTAGTTCCTTCTGCCCTAGGTCCTGCCCCTTCAGTCCCACTAGCATCACTAGTTCCTTCTGCCCTAGGTCCTGCATCTTCAGTCCCACTAGCATCACTAGTTCCTTCTTCTCTAGGTCCTCCTTCCCCCGGAGCCAAGAAATTCAACAACTCACATATGAATTTAGGAAACTGTTTAATAGCTTCAGGCTTCATTAAATAACCACCTCCAATTCTTATGTCAGACGCACTCGTAACCCAAATCATCCTCCACTCCATATCCTTATTTTCCACCCCATCGCTCTGGATCTTTTCAGCAACCTTCAAAAGCAAAAAATTAATTTCTTTGGCTTCAATAGATTCGACTTTTACACTTCCATCAGCATTGTTAACACATCTTTCACAAACACCTTTCAACAAACCCAATGACAATGCAGTTTTTTCAATCTGGGCACTCATATAATTCATATTTTTTGAACCCGGGACAAATTGTCCCACCTCATAACCAACATCTCCGGCAGCAGCTCTCAACGCAGCCCCTTCTCCAAGCCTATCTTTACCTCCGGCAGGAGCGAGATAATCAATCGTCCTCGGACTGCCCAAGGATTCTCGCGCACTAAAAACAGAACTGATTTTCAGCATCAATTTGGCAAAAAAAGTCATCCTCTTCTGTGGATCACTACCGCACTCTTGCGCAACATAAGCCTCACCTTGTTGACGAACGAAATCGGCAACATCAGGCTTTTCCCCAAGAAAATCCATCCCTTCAAAACGCTTCCACGCTTCCGCAAAATCAAACTGTTGTTCTCCACTTTCAACTGGAGCTGAAGGAGTAGGTGTTTGAACCATATTTATTTTGTTTTAATTTTTATTTTTAAAAATATATATAAAAAATAATTTGTTGCTTACTCCGTCATCGCCATCGCTTTTTCCGAAATAACAATCTTGTTCAAAACCGGAATTTCATACGAAAATGTAGAAAGCGCAATAAGCTGTTCTTCGTATGTTTCGCAGAAACTAAGCATAAAAAAAACAGGGTAAAGATCGCTCAAATCAGCCTCGCCGCTCTTAATCGCATCAGCGAGCATTTTCTTAATTTTTTCCTGTAATTTTTGGTTTTTATCTTGCATACAACTTGCGCGGTTTGAAATAAATCTTTAAATGATACCACATTTTACACCAAACCGCAACGCCAAAACCCCGATCAAAATTGAAACCGGCAATTCGGTAGTCCACACTGCATTCACCAACTCTTATTTTTCTTCTCTTTCTTCTCTTCCTCCCCTCTTCACTAGCTCATGACTATCTTCACTAGTTTACTAAGTCCTCTCTTTATCCTCTCTTTATCCTCTCTTTATCCTCTTTTCTTCACTAGCTCACTATCTTCTCTAGCTTACTAGGTCCTCTCTTTACTTCTTAACTATCTCCCTAATGCTCGCCAAACAAATCATGACAAAAAAAGTCCAAACTGCCACGACTGAAACCTCGGTAAAAACCATCATTCAGAAAATGGCACAAGCTGGTGTCACGGCAATCCCGGTTGTAAACAAAAACAAGAAACTCATTGGCATCGTCACCGAAGCCGATATCGCAACGCACGAACTCAACCCGCACACGCCTCGCGCAATAAGCCTTTTGGGTGGATTGATTTATTTGGAAAATCCAACAAAATACAATACTCATTTGAAAAAATTCTGCGCTCAAGACGCACGAGATTTAATGACAGAAGAAGTCGTAACAATCAACGAAGACACACCTCTTGCCGAAATTATAAAAATTATGCAGGAAAAATCAGTCGGTCGTCTTCCCGTCATCGACAAAAAAGGCATTCTAAAGGGCATCATCACCAGAACAGACATTATCAAAGCTCTTTCTTAATTTCTTCTCTTTCTCTTTTCTCCACTAGCTCACTGTCTTAACTAGCCTACTAGATCCTTTCTTAATCCTCTTCTCTTTCTCCCCTCTTCACTAGCATCTTTACTATCTTAACTAGTTTACTAGGTCCTATCTTAATCCTCTTCTCTCCACTAGCTCACTATCTTTACTAGAAACCAAGTCCTCTCTTCTCTCTTATCCTCGCCCCAATCGTCCTCACCGCCTTATTGAGCATTTTGTGAACCTCCGTAAGCAATCCTTTCGCCTGCAAAAAATCTAGATTTTTATAAGCCTTTTCAGCAATTTTTATCTGAGTTTCCAATTCAGCAGCCGACCCACGAGCCACATCAAGAAAAAACTTATAATCAAACGAATTTCCTCTTTCCGCACCTTCGGCGATGTTTGAAGAAATTGAAACAGCAGCTCTTTGCATTTGCGAAACAAGCCCTTTTTCTTCATACCACGGCATCTTGCCGGTAATACGATAAATCTCATCGGCCAGAACGATCGATTTTTGCCAAAAAATTAAATCTTCATAACATCGAATATTCATATGCCTCTCATAAAAGCACGGCAACATTAAAAAAAAATGAAAAAGCGCCAGTCGTGAAGCGACTTCTCTTCACTAGTGGCACTATCCTCACTAGCTCCTAGATCCTCTCTTCTCCCACCTCAACTCTCCCCTTTATCTCAACATCATATTTCTCCGCCTCGGTTCCGAATACAACAGATTTAAACATCTCAAGATAAGACTTAATACCATCGGCATTTTCAGCAGAAACAGACCCACCAACTAGCGAAGAAAAACTTTCAAGAACATTGAGGTAATTTACAAGTTCAGTCATGTCCAAAAAGAAAATCGTGTCTCCGTAACCGCCAAGCCATTTATTCGCCGAGGCAAAATTTTCCGAATCCAAAACCGAATTTGAACCATCAAACAATTCCCATTCCGGATATGTCGAAATTATCATAAGCCCATCCTCTGTCACGCCATAAATAAGCACCCCGCTCATTTGCGCAACAACTGAATTCAAATCCCCCTCTTCACTAGTCGCACTATCTTCACTAGTTCCTAGCTCCCCCTCTTCACTAGCCACACTATCTTCACTAGTTCCTAAGTCCTCTTCTTCAGCTAGCTCACTAGTTCCTAGGTCCTCACTAGTCCCCTCTTCAACTAGCCCACTATCTTCACTAGTTCCTAAATCCTCTTCTTCAGCTAGCTCACTAGTTCCTAGGTCCTCACTAGCCACACTAGCCACACTATCCCCACTAGCTCCTAGGTCCTGAGCCACTAGGTCCTTCAAATCAAACGCCACCTCCCTGAAATCACTCTCCATCACCGTCAAATCGCTCTGCGAAAAAGCACTGCCGGCTCCGGTCGCATCATATTGCATAAGCGCAACAACTGTCGAAAGTTGAACATCAATTTTATCCATAAATTCTTTCGCAGCATCAACATTCGAAGAAACATCAACAACAATCGAAATTCCTGGCAAAACCGAATCACCACCACCGTTAACCGAAATCACATAACCTTTATCGAGAAAACTCATCAAATCTTTTTCAAAATCCATGCCCAAATACTGTGTAACATAAGTCGAAATTTCAGCCTTTGCAGCTTCGGGTGTTTGAGTATCACCGGCATAATTTTCAATTAACAAATCAATAGCCTTATCAAAAGACCCGGTCTCCTCGTAAAAAAGCAAATTATCACCAGGAATATTTTCAGCCAAATACATCCCATCTCCACCCATCTCATCAAACCCGAAACCAAGATCATCTATTTTCGTCTTATCGCCATTTTCGTATCCATAAAACTCAATCGCATTGTCTTGAAATCCAAAAGAAAAAATCTGCGATGAAACAAGCGAACTTCCCATCCCCAAAACAGACGGCATATTGCTAAGACTTGTCATTTGTTCGAGCGCATTTTTATTTACATAAAAATATCCGGTGTATGCATCTTCAAGCTTATCAACACTCGCCATATAATCCTCATTCGAAAGTAAACTCTCGGAATCATCAGAAAGAAGTTGCCCATTCGCATTCACAAGAGCCGAAGAAGTACCTGTTACAATCAACAAATCGGAAAGCAAAGCTGTATAACTTTCACCACCACTTCCATCAGCGGCAGCAGTTACATAAACATCAATATCGCTTAATTGAGTTTTAGTTCCCTCTCCTCGCGCAACCATAGAGTCAAGCCACTCTTGCGCCTTAACCTCATCGGCAACCGTCATAACGGCATAGGTATCCGTCCCCGAGTAAGCCATCACCAAACGGAAACCATTTTCACCCAAAATCGGCTTAACATCGGTTTCATAATCCATTCCCAAATCGGCAAACCCACCCTGCATTTTCTCGATAAGACCATCCCCTTCGGGAAAATTTTTGATAAATTCATCAAATGACGCCCGCTGATCCGCATCTCGCGTAGTTATCGAAACAACAAATGACGAATCTTTCGGTAATAATTTTTCAATTAAAATCCCGCTATCGCTGGAATTAAGCGCCTCGAAATTCGACCCACCACATCCTGAAAATGCGAACGCTAAAACCGCAACAAGAAACATAATTTTAATTGATTTCATTTGGATTTTTGTTAAATTTAAACCTAAAGCAAAATACAATCTTGAAAAAGATTATGCAAATTTCTTCTTTTTTCTTCATCCCCTCTTAACTAGTTTACTATCTTAACTGGTTTACTAGGTCTTGAATTTCTCTCTTCTCTTAACTAGCCCACTATCTTTACTAGCTACTAAGTCCTCTCTTAATTCTCTACTTCGTATCCTTCCTCTTATGCATCGTATGCTTCCTCTCTTTTTTACAGAACTTTGATTTCACCTTAAGAGTCGTCTCGTTTTCCCTTTTATTATAAGTCGAAATATAATTCCCAGTCTTACAATCCGGACAGTACCAAGTGCAGTATGTGCTTTTTCCTCGAGCCATAAAATTTAAGATAAATTGATAATTACCGTCTGATTTTAGCCTAAAATCTCTTCTTGTCAAAGGCAAAAACTCACGCATTTGCTTGTATCAGAGAAAAACCTAGCTAAACTATCTTCGCATTTCTCTTATTCTTAACTAGTTTACTAGCGAACTAGGTCCTAGGTCCTCACTAACTCACTATCTTCCCTAGAAACTAGGTCCTCTCTTAATCCTCTTATCTTTACTTCTTCACTATCTTCTCTAGTCTACTAGGTCCTATCTTAATCCTCTCTTTATGAAAAAACTCTTAATCATAGCCTTCTCCCTTTTAATCCTGTTCCCCGCAACAGCATCGGCACAAGCCCAGCCTCTCGAATTTTCCGTTTTCACACGAGAAGATTGCGCCCATTGCCAGGACTTGGAAGCTTTTCTTGAAGGAGATTTTGCTGAAAAATTTCCAGATATAAAACCTAAATATTACGACCTCGCGGACCAGGAGAACTACGACCTTTTCACTCAATTCTGCGGAGAAAACGATCTTTCAAAAGGCACCCCGAAAATCCTAATCGGAGGAGAAGTGATTTCAGGTTTTATAAGCGCAGACACAACAGGAACAAAAATTATCGAGCTGGCAGGCACCATGACTGAAAGCGAATATTTCGAAAAATATGACAAAACCTGCACAGACTCTTCAACTATAGTTTTGCCATTTTTTGGCGAAATCGATCCGCAAGAATACTCACTGGCAACCTTGGCCATAATATTGGGCTTCGTCGACGGCTTCAATCCATGCGCGATGTGGGTACTTATAATGTTCCTTACTCTTCTTTTACAAGCCGGCTCTCGCAGAAAAATGATCGAACTTGCCGGGATGTTCATCATCGCGGAAACAGTAATGTACTATTTGATTCTCAATGTTTGGTACAAAACTTGGGATTTCGTAAAACTTGATCAATTCGTCACGCCAATTATCGGATTGATTTCAATAGGCGCAGGCATTTTTTTCCTTTATGAATTTTTCACAAACAAAAGCAACGAATGCAAAGTCACATCTTTTGATCAAAAACGCCGTCTAAGCGCCCGCATAAAAGAACTTGTCGACTCGCCTTTCTCAATAGGAATTTTCTTTGCAACTCTTGGCCTCGCATTCTCCGTGAACATCATCGAATTCGCCTGCTCAATCGGCATCCCGCAAGCTTTTACAAAAATCCTCGAGCTCAACAACTTAAGCTTCGCTCTAAGACAATTATTCACACTCATCTACACTTTTTTCTACATGATTGACGACTTCCTCGTCTTCGGAATCGCACTGTGGGCTTTTCAATATATGCACCTTACGACCAAATATACCCGTTACTGCCTCGTCATCGGCGGCGTAGCAATGTTGGTTTTAGGCTATTTCTTCATCTTCGACCCCTCGAAACTGGTTTTGTAATCTCTTTTCTTCTCTAGTTTACTAGGTCCTCTCTTTTTCATGAAAATTTAATATCCGAATGTTAACATCGGATACACTTAACCAAACCGATTTTGACACAAACCAAATCATGGTATACAATGGCATACGAAAGTAATACTAAGTATACTATGACAACAATATCATTCAAGACAGACGATTCGCTAAAAAACATACTCGAAACAATAGCGGGGAAGAAGGGAATCAATCTCTCGGCATACATTAAACTTATCCTGACGAAACAAATAAACGAGGAACTTTTAAGTATAACCGAGAACGGCTTAACGGTTGCGGAAGAGCTGAGAATTCTGGAATCCGAGAAAAGCGACAAGAAACACGGACCATTCAAAACAGCAAAAGAGACCATGAATGCATTAAGAAGTTAGTATGCAAATTATATTTACAGACAATTTCAAAAAGAAATTTCGCGCATTACCGCAAAAAATAAAAAACCAGTTCGAAAAAAGACTTGGTGTTTTTATAAAAGACCCTTTAAATCCATTACTAAAAATTCATCCGTTAAAAGGCAATATGATAGGGCTACGAGCTTTTTCAATAACCGGAGATTATCGAACAATTTATAGGCTATTAAATCACGAGTGCGCCGAACTAATAGACATCGGAACTCACAGTAAAATTTATAAATAATTTTCATCTCTTCTCTCTTAATCCCCTCTTCGCTAGCATCTTTACTATCTTCTCTAGCCTACTAGGTCCTGAATTTTCTTAATTCTCTTCACTAGTTCACTATCTTCTCTAGTCTACTAGGTCCTCTCTTCACTAGCTCGCTATCTTCACTAGTCTTACTAGGTCCTTCATCGTCTCAAACACCACCAATTCATGTCCATTTTCACGAACATACTGATCGTCAATTTCATATAAAACCGGAGCAAAATTTGTAAAAATTTTCTCTTCCGCAACAACCTGCCCCTCAACCTTTTTCTCCCTACAAATCTCATTAAACCTGTAATATCTGCCGCTCTTTCGCGCAAACGAATGATCCTTTTGAAAAACATGATATTTTTCCGGCATTCTTTCGACAGTTAAGAGCTGCGCTTTCAAATGTTCATCGGTCAACCAAACCTTTAATTGCAACGGTTGATTTGAAATATTTTTCATTTTCAAATCAACATAGTTATAAAAAACCGTCGCACCGCTACCAAACGGCAAGACGCGCCCGGAATCCGGGAAAACATCTAACGAATGGTGATATCTTTCAACAATCTCAAGCGGTCCATGAAGCATAAGCCAGCAAAGCAAATTCGACATCTGGCAAAGTCCTCCACCAACACCTTCTACGACTCGTCCGTTGGATAAAAGCATCCCGTCGACATAACCCTTTTCGCGAGTCGGCTTACCGATTGTTTCCCAGAAAGAAAAAACTTCACCCGGGTAAATCACAAGTCCGTTAAGAGCCTCCGCAGCTAATCTCAAATTCTGAACCTTTTGTTTCTGAAGCCTCATATCGCTATCACCCAATTTTCTAATCAAAACCGATTGATGTCTCGCAACAACGCAATCAAAAAACTGCAAGCTTTTTTCTCGCGCAATATCATTTCTAAACAAATTCCTGATCTTGGAAACAAACCTTCTGCCGGCAACAACCGGCTTGCTTAAAAGCGGGATTCTCGCTGTCAAAACCCGTCTTCGCGGCCTCTCGGCCTCGAGAATCTTATCCAGCATCGTTTGTTCAATTTCTTCAGAAATCATAAGAGAAAAATTTAGCATTTACATTAATACAATGCAATCTTCGGAATTTATTACATTTCTTTTCTTTTTTCTTTCTTCTCTTAACCCTCTTCTCTCCACTAGCTCGCTATCTTTACTAGTTCCTAGGTCCTCTCTCTTCAGAACCTCACCACTACATCAAACAAATCCAACAAACTCAATCTATGCACAGACGCAATAATCGTCTTGCCTTTATATTCCTGAAAAATTTTCTCAAAAATCGCCCTCTCGTTTTTCATATCGACGCTACTCGTCGGCTCATCCATAAGAAGAATGTCGCTATCACGACTGGCAATTAAACCACGCGCCAAAGCCATTCTTTGCTTCTCACCTCCGCTCAAATTAATACCTTTTTCCGCAATATCCGTATCAAGTCCATCCGGCAATTTCGCCAAAACCGATTCAAACCGCGCAATCTTCATCACCTTATCGATTTCCGCAGGCGCAACTTGAACACCCATCGTCAAATTATATCTGATAGTATTATTAAAAACTTCAGGTTCCTGTGGCATAAGCGTCGTAATATTAGCCAAATGCGCCACACCACTCGGCAATTTTTTACCATCTGCCAAAACGCTGCCTTTACTCGCCTTATAAATCCCACGAAGCAACCCCAAAACCGTACTTTTTCCACATCCACTTTCGCCAACAAACGCAATTCGAACTCCGCGAGGAATATCCAAATTGAAATTTTCAATCTGATGCTTTTTCCTCTTCTCATCCATATATGTAAAATGCAACCCTTTCACCTCAAGTTTTTTCCACCCTTTCGGAGCTTTAGCGGAAGATTTAAACCCGTATTTTGCATAATCATTAAAAATATTTTCAGCCGACTTAACGGAAGCGTTTTGCTCAACCGTTTGACTGTATTTCCACGCGAATTCATAGAAGCGAGAACCGACGCGATCCATATAAGCAAAAAGCGTATAAAGAATACCTACCGAAACAGCTCCGGAAACTTTTAACTCATCAAAAATCTCATAGCCGATAACAAAAATCGTCATTAGTGTCACAACAAGTGTAACGCTCGCCCACTTCACCTCGTTCAAAAAAACATTTTTCTTATAAAGCTCAAACGGCAAAAAATACCTCCTCAAATATTCCCGAATCGCACTCTTCTCAAACCTCATCGTCAACACGGTAAAAACATTCGACACATAATCATGAACCGCCGAAGCCGTCTTACCGTAAGCCGAGTTAAGACTCTTGAATTGTTTGAACAAAATTCGATCAAAAAACACGACAACCGAAAACGCAAGAAAACTCACCAAGAAAGCCGTCAAACCGGCATAAAACTTAACAAAACAAAGCAGTATAAAAGCTCCACCAAGCGTAACAAAAATTTCAACCAAAACGAAAACATCACTGGCGAAATTAAGAAGCGCCATCCCGGCTCGTCTAATTTTATCTATATTTTTTCCGGAATGATGTTTGCGATGCCATTCGACGGGAAGCGAAAAAAGCGCCTGAAGAGCAGACTGCTGATAATAACCCATGATAAAAAAAGCCACTTTCCTTTCGTAATATCTGGAAACTCCGTGAAAAACCCAAAAAATAATCGGCAATGCAACCAAAACGGCAAGATAAAAATAAGTTTTTTGCAACAAAAGATCCATATCTCCACCCTCCTGTAAAATCACGAGCAAACGTCCGAAAACATAAGGCTCAAATAAAATAACCGCGTTTGCGATACACGAAAGTACGAGATAAAAAATCATCATACCTCTATGCCCTTTGGCATATTTCCACGATTCGCGCAGTAATGAAATGATTGGGTTTTGCATAGTAGTCGGTAGCGAGACAAAGTCGAGCGGACGACCCTTACTATAAGCATGTTTGCGTAAGCAAACTCCTTATCAGGCCGGAACGGCCCTTTTTATAAGCTGATTGCGTAAGCAATCTCCTTATAAAAAGTCCATCGAATACTCGTCAACTTCAGTTAAAAATTAATATTAGCTCGCATAAAATACAACAAAAGCAGGTACAAGACAAGTGAAAGAATGGCTTAAGAAAGCCGTGAATTCAAAATGCCACTCAGGAATCTTTCCGGGCCAGTCCGGAAAAAATCAGGTTATGGCAAAATAACTTTTAGGAAAATATTTGCTCTCACCTCCCTTGGCAGTGCATCAAGTCGTTCCGCCATATTGAATGCGACTGCTCTGAAGCGTTCTTCTGCGTCAGGATCTCCGAAAACATTAAAAAGCTCCACTACACCAACCTGATCAGAAGCCCTATGACCAAATCTTGCCGAATTGAAACCCCAAACATCAGGTAAAAACTGGAATGCGGTTGCATGTAATAACCCCCTTTGTTCTTCGTCCAGACTTTGGATAAAAGTCTCGGTTTCGCGCCGCAAAGCATCAGGTGCCAATGGTGCAGGTACTTGGCTAGGGGATGGGATAGATGGCACTGCTGCTGAACGACTAGGGGTTGGAGTTGATAACGCGAGTTCTGATTTCCGTGCAGGTTTTTGAGTTGACGATGCGCCTTCTAATCCACGCCTAGGTGCTGAAGCTGGGGGTACCTGTTCTGGTACATGCACAGGCTTTGGAACTGATGACCCTCGGACCAATCTTCTATTAAGTTCTTCGCGACCAGGTACTGGATCTGGTAATGCTTGATCTGGTTTATCAGCAGGTTTTGCGCGGTCTAATGCACGACTAAGAACTGCTAACGATTTATTACTCATAACTTTATAATTAAAAACAAAAGAGATTTTAAAATACCCCCCCCATAAAAAAGTCAACTATTTTGGCTCAACCAAGCCTAAAACTATCAATTTGATTTTTTATTTACCAAAGAGATAAACATATTCCGGATCATAAGCTCCACTATCAACAACCATCATCATCCATTCCCCATCTCCAGAAACCGCAACATCTGAAATAACAACAAAATATTCCAAATCAAAAATCACCTCATCCCCCCAAGTAAGCTTATCACAACCATAAAAATCAATCGCCTGCGCGCCATCATCAACTCTTTCCCCATCCATAAAACAAACCAAACCTTCCGACCAAATTATCTGCTTACCCTCAAGGCTATCAACTGATTCGGCAGAATCAACAATCTCCACATAAGAACCTTCATTAAGCACCACAGAATCGATAGCAAAAACTTTCCCACTATTTTGCGTCACAAGAAACTCTCCATCCTGCCACTCGACTTCGTAACCATATAAACTCCCTTCATCCTGATTCGCATATTTCAAAATGCCATAAAAAACTCCATGCTGTTCTTTCTCAATATTTTCCGAAATGTGTGTAACCGGCACTTGCCACTCAATATCAGGAACATAAGCCTGCGGATTTACCAACAGGAGAGTAATCGCAAGAAAAGCGAGACCAAATCGCAAATAATTCACACGCTTATTTTTTATAACATCTATAACCGCCTGAATGATTAAAAATATTAAAATCAACCCCAAAAAATCAATCGCCAATGTCCCATAAACCAAACGGCTATCGAAATTTGAGAATAAAAGGGTTCCAAAAATCAACATAATAAACTCAACAATAAAAAAGGGCGTAAAGGGCAAAAAAATCAGACTCTCCGTAGGCGGCAAATCCTGAAATAAACCATAAGAAGTCAAGGTCCTAAACAAGCCATACGAAACAAAATACACAAAAAGCACGATATTTATTCGCTTGCTCCATACACTACCCTCCCCTTTCAAATGCATTTTTGATTTCTTAAAAGCCAGCCAACCAAAACCCGTCAATAGCGCAATCACAACACCCGCAGTCGCAAAAATACTAATAACATCCCTGGTTGGATTTTCACTCATAAAAGATGTACTCAAAAACATCGCTGCGGAACCGCCCCAAAGAACACCGGAGGGCATCATGATTAAAGCAACCCATGCCCATAAAGGATATCCTGTTGTTTTCGCAAGAATTCGCCATCGTCCAAACGCATACGCATACCCTATAAACCATAGCGCACAGAAAAAAATCGCTCCAATAATAATCACAAGGAAATCGGCACCTCCAAGCAAGGAAGGATTACTGAAAAAATCAACAAGCCTTCCACATTCGGTAATCAAACTAAACATCGCAAGCGGAAGCAAAAGAAGTCCATAAAAGAGGCCTTCCACTACAAAATAAAGCCCCCTCAAAGGATTCAAAACAGCATGATAAACATTTTTCACATATTTCGGATCACCAATTTTTTGATTCATTTCTTGAAGGGTTAAAATATTCGAATTATCTTTTTCCAAATCTTCCACATGATCATTCAATTCCTGCAAAAGCCGTTCCTTAAGCGGAAGACCTTCTAGTTCTTTTTCCAATTCGGCAAAATATTTTTCTTTATATTGCATATTTAAACAGCCTTACTGGGCAAAAAATGCTGAAGCCCTTTTATATAAATCTTGAATTCCGATTTGCGATCCGCGAGCCATTTCCTCCCGTCAGGGGTTACCTTGTAATAACGACGATCTTTTTTATTAGCGGTTTGCTGAATGCGACTGGAAATCAATTTTTTAGCCTCCAACCGGTACAAAATCGGATAGAGCGTACTGTCCGGGAAATCAAAAACCTCTCCACTTTCTTCACGCACAGCCTTGATAAGCTGATAACCGTAAGCCTCACCCAACTCATCAAGCATTTGCACGACAACAAAAGGAGCCGCCCCTTTCAACATGTCTTTTGAGAATTTCATAAATGTGTGTTAAAATCTATTTCGCAGATACTATTTACCAAATAGTATCTAGGCCGTCAATATTAAAATATAATGAACGCATGAAAAAAATAATTCTCATCGCATTGGCAATAACGCTAATCAACTTCATTCCGGTAATCCAACAGGAAATAACAGGATGTGAGACATTCGGTCAGGCAAGCGAACATCTTATTTCACCGGCCGTAACTCCTCCGGGACAAATGTGCATCACTACAATATTGGCAGTACCACTAATCCCGGCCATACAAATATTCCGTCTTTTCCATTTTGATTCTGTCTATGCAAACTATGTACTGCTTGGAGTAGTTAGCGTACTGATATATTCACTGATAGGATATGGGTTTGTGAAAATTAAATCCGTCCTAGGAAGGAGCTAGCCAATCAGTTATTTCTCGCAAGTCACGAATCGACACTCATCATTGATGATCGTCGATTTTAAAAACAATCAAATCTCCGTCCTCCGCAAAAACACAAAACGCCCTGTATTGCTTATTGATGCGAAAATACCAGATCCCACTCCCTTTCGGATTCTTTCTCCAAAATTCGCCCAATATTCTTCATGGGATTTTATATATTTACAAGCTCCGTTTTCTTCGCCTTTTTGGCTCTCCCGGCCTCTTTTTTCAATTTCACATCAACCTCCCCCGCACCCAGCTCAATCAATTCTGGTCGTACAAAATTCAATTCATAAACCGAAACATCCATCAACGCGGCAACAGGTTTATTTTTCACAAAAACATATTTCGACTCCGTTGCGAGCCCTTCCAAGCATTGCTTAGTTTGATTCCTTAATCCGGTGACGGAAATGCATCTGTCTTTGAACATATTGTACTGGATACCTCGTGTGATAAAATGTTTTTAGACTGTTTATTAACTTAATTTCCTAATATGGATCAAATTGAATTCGGTGATTTTCAAAAGATTAAAATGAAAGTCGGACAAATAATTTCTGCCGAGAAAGTGGAAAATTCCGACAAGCTGATAAAAATGCAGGTCAACATTGGAGAATCAAAAATTCAAGTTGTTTCAAGTATTGCGGATTGGTACAAGCCGGAAGAATTGATAGGATTTAAACCAATCGTAATAGTTAACTTGAAACCTGCAAAATTCAGAGGTGAACTATCAGAAGGAATGTTATTAACAGCCGAGGTTGAAACCGAAAATAAAGTCGTTTTATTGAGTCCAAGCAAGGATATAAATGTAGGAGCAGATATTCGCTAATCACAAAACCATGACCTCCAAAAAATTCGTCGCCGTTCTAAACAAAAAAATCGAGCCGGGAAAAATCATGAACGCTCTCGCTCACATGACCGTCGGTTTAACCAATTCATATCCGGATCAGGATATGGGCGTAATAAATTACAAGGATAAAGACGGAGGCGCGCACATGGCATCAAAATTCCCCTATATAATTCTCCGCGCGGATAATTCAAACAAAATCCGAACACTCCGAAACGCTTTGATAGAAAAAAATATCCCTTTCGCCTCATTCACAAGCGCGATGACGGTTGGCGGCTGGGAAGAACAAGTCACGAAATCCGCATCCACTCCAGAAGAGGAACTGGAATATTACGGAATTTGTATGCTCGGCGAAAGAAGCGATCTGGATGAACTGACTAGGAAGTTTTCATTGTGGATATAATTAAATCCCACATGATCAAATACAAAAAACTCCCGGAAAACAGATGGAAAGCCTACAAAGAACTTCGTCTTGTGGCAATAAAAAAGGACTGGATTTCCTTTGGAGTCGCTTACGAGGACGAAGCCGATTATTCCAAAAAAGAATGGCAACAAAAAATGAACCATACCGTATTCGCACTCGACGGAGAAGATATTGTCGGATTAATCGCGTACGATTTCGCAACGCTATTTAAGATGCGTCATGTCGCTTATATCAACGACCTTTATGTCGATCAAGCGCACAGGCGAATTGGACTGGGAAGTCGCCTACTCAAAGAGGTAATTAAGGAAATTAAGAAAAATCCAAAGATCGAAAAAATTAAACTAATCGCTGACCCAACACAAGTCGGCGCTATAAAATTATACAAAAAGTTTGGATTCAAAAAGATAGCTTTAATCAAAAAGGATCTGAAATACAAAGGCAAATATTACAATGATTTTCATATGGAGAAATGGCTGTGATATGCCGAGCCTGTCATCTGTTATTTCTCACCACGAAGACCGATGTCAAAATGTTGCGTCTATACCAAATGGAGCCGCGAACCGGAATTGAACCGGTGACCCCATCCTTACCATGGATGTGCTCTACCACCTGAGCTATCGCGGCTTACTAGAACGCTTAAGAGCGCGAACAACTTAACATCCTTCGATTTGGCTTTCAAGAAAAACTTGGTAAACTCTCCTTGTATTCTCTTTTCTTTTTCTTAATCCCCTCTTTACTAGCTCGCTATCTTCACTAGTTAACTAGGTCCTCTCTTTTCCCCTCTTCACTAGCATCTTTACTATCTTCTCTAGTCCACTAGCTCCTCTCTTAATCCTCTTCTTATGTCAAAATACTTATTTGTAATCCCAGCCATCACGATAATCATATTCATAGGACTCGTATTGTTCCCGTGGATAAAACTCTTTTACGACTCCCACACCTACTCCGAAACCCACAGCTCAATCGAACCGACTTCTCTTGAGGAAATCAAAAGCGAACCAAAAACCGGCACCGAATCAGACTCTTCAACTCTTTACTATGTCACTTCCCCTACTTCTTCTACTTCCTCAACTACTTCAATAAACCTCGACATCCAATTCTATTCCCAGGCCCCTTACGCCGACTGGTCCATGCCCTACCAAGAAGCTTGCGAAGAAGCCAGCCTGATCCTCGCCTACAATTTCGCAACCGATCAGACGATGACGCAAGAAGAATTCCACCAAGAACTTCTCGACCTCGTAGCATGGGAAACAGAATATTTCGGCTCTTACGAACACACCACAATCGCTCAAACAGCCGAGATGCTAACGCAATATTACAATTTTACAGATTGGGAAATAATCGAAAACCCAACCATTGACGACATCAAAAGCGAACTTTCCGCAGGTAATCCGATAGTCGCGCCTTTTGCCGGTCGTCTTCTCGGCAACCCGAACTACACAGGCGAAGGCCCTTATTATCACATGATGGTTCTAAAGGGTTTTGATGAAAATTTCATAATCACCAACGATGTCGGCACCCGCAAAGGCAAAAACTATCAATACACTTACGAAACAATTCTCAACGCTTTGCATGACTGGGATGACGCAGATATTACACAAGGAGCAAAAAATATTTTAATATTACACGCCGATGCAGCCACCTGAACTCGCAATGTTCGGATTTATCGCACTATGGCTGATACTTTTAGTGGTTAAATCGATAAAAAATGTAGTAAACGCAAATGAATTCGAAGAAAAACTAAACCTTATTCCGCAAGAAACAACAGATCCAAACGGGAGAAAAGTAACTTGGTACAAAGGAACACACAAAGATTTATCATTTTGGTTAAGACGCTCGCCAATCAGAACAAGGCGCAGTCACCGCGGAAGATCTTATATCATAATAACCGCACCGATAAAAAACACGCCCGACATAGTCTTCAATAACCTGAAGGAAAATCTGGAATTTAAAAAATTAATAAAAGACTGCTTCCCAAATTCAATAAATATAATCGGCGAACCGGCAATGCTTCTATCGATCGGATGGTGGCAAAGAAAAACAAAAGATTTTAAAAGCAAATATATACAAAACCTAATCGTCGGTCCGGCGGAAGAAATTTTCATTTCAGGATTATGTCCGCCAATCGAAAACAAATCCCAAAACATGGTATGGATACGCATAAATAGCAGACGCGCAAAAATCGAAAACATCGAAAAGGCATTGGATATTATTTCTCAATACAGATAGTTCTCGACTCTTTTCTTAACTAGCTCACTAGTTTACTAGAAACTATGTCCTCTCTTCTCTCAACTAGCATCTTTACTATCTTCTCTAGTCACTAAGTCCTCTCTTTAACTATGTCCTTAAACGACGACGCTTGGCACGAGCGAGCAAAAGACTAGCAACTTCCACCTCCGCGTATCCAGTTCCGCAACAACCACCTATTACTGACACTCGACGCCTTATAGCATCTTTTATAAAATTAACAAACTCCGTAGTACTGGTTTGAGAACGAACAAGTATAAGATCAAGTTCGTCTCGCTCCGACTGAGTTTTTTTATCCTCGGGTATTCTCAAAAGAGTCACAAGTCTAGTTTTTAACCTAGAATCAAGAGTCTTAACACTGTTAACATAAACTGCATCAAGTTTAAGATTTGGATCTTCACTCCATAAACTATTAACAAGATTAACTCCTACGCAATTAACACCAACGCCAACCGCAACACCCTCACCGGCAGCAACTTGCAAAACACGCTTCATGTCGGCAAATCCAATCCCGCCAGCCTGAGGATCTGGAATCCCTTTCAAATCTGCCTCAAAAGAAACAAGCAGCGCCCGAAACCCTAACTCTTTGGCCAATTGGGCTACTACTTCCGCTTCACTGGTATAACGAAAAGCTTCGCAAATAAGAATTTTTACTCCGGCTGAAGCCATAGCCTCCATTTGTGGACGATGTCTGGCCTTCGCAATTCGCATCTGTTCAGAACGAGACAAGGCTTTCCATCTTTCATCATCACCTCCGGAGGTATCAGCCAAAGGTGCCATCGACGCAACAACCGGCCTGCGTTTACCCCAAACTTTTTTGTATATTTTTACTTCTGCCAAAATCCTCTGCAAACTTAATTGATCAAGCTCTAATCCTTCCTGGTTATTAGGATCCCACGCTTCATCACCTGCACCGGCAAGCCTTAAAGGAGTAGCACAAAATGTAGCCATTTTACCAAAATCAGCACCTGCTCCCTTATAAAGGGAATGAATATCCTCCGATGCCGCCAAACCAGCAGGAGAAACCAATGAAGCAGGATTACTATCATCAACGCCCGTATAGTCGCGTAACCTTGAACCGCTAGGTCCCGGCGTTACTCCGCTTAAAACATCTCCGAATTCCATCTCGACCATAGAAAATAATTTATGGTAAGTGACTTTACAAAACCAAGACAAATCTGTCAAATTTAAAATTTAACGCATTGCACAATCGAGACGACACAGATATAACGCAAGAATCAAAATCCATTCTTATTCTTCACTAGCTCGCTAGTTTACTAG
>JBAYGX010000006.1:0-26905 GCA_041666465.1 Candidatus Altimarinota bacterium | reverse complement strand
TAATTTGTAGTGATGAATTTTTTCCATTTCAAACTCAAATTCGACCATCTCTTTTTTCGATTGCTCAAGCTCTTCAAGATATTTAGGTCCTTTATAAGCGATTAAAATCCCGCCGGTATGAATGAAACCCGAAGCGTATTCCAGAAGGGTCGGTAGGGGAGCAAGTGCGCGTGCGACAACGACATCATATTTCTCGCGATGAATCGGATTATGCGCGAGATTCTCGGCGCGTTCGCAAATAACCGTTGTATTGGTAAGTTCGAGATAATCAATCATAAGCCCTATAGAAGCGCATTTTTTATGAGTTGCGTCTACAAGGGTGAAATTCTTATCGGGATGCTGTATTGCCAAAACCACTCCGGGTAAACCACCTCCTGTTCCGAGATCGAGAACCTTTTTGGACTCTCCGAGGAACTGACCGCTTTCGAATGAGTCCATGATGTGACGGGACATAAAAGCCTCTCTGCTATCGAATTTGCAAAGGTTGTGTTTCTGGTTCTCTCTTGCGAAGATTTCGACAAACTGTTCAATTTTTTTGTTCATGTGTAAGAAAATATACAAAAGCAAAATGTTACAACATGAAAAAGTTTACCAGAATCAACGAACTATTCCTACTTCTTGTTCTTGAACTATTGCTTCGAGTTTTTCTCTAATTCCTAACCGTATTGTGGTGGTATCCTTTAAAGCCCTTTCTCTTAACTCCATCACTGTTCTATAAGGTATTGGCATTGATGGTTGTTCTACGGTCGTCGTGGTACTGGTATCCCTGTCATATTTATTATTCCAGTCAGTATGTTGGTATCTCACATTTGCAGATTCAGTATTTGGATCTATATTGAAAAGCACACTACACTCAAAAGGATTATGAGCGGTCGTATCGCCTTTGTTTCTAAAACTAGAAACTCCATCGCATTCACTAACAAATTCAACTAAATATTCTCCATCATTATCACTTGTCGAACCAGTAACACTATCTATGACAGAACCAGATGGTAGTGGTAAAGCTAAACCATGTATTTTGACTTCTTTTCCAACGAAGCTTATTTGATCACCATTATCAGTAAAACTTTCAAATCGACATAGGGAAGTTTCTTCCGGTATAAGATGCGGATGATGCATACTTTCAGTATTGTCACAATCACATTTTTTACCAGGTTTCACATTGTCTTCATGCTCACTATAAACTCCGCCACCGGATGATGCGCCTAGAATAAAACTCGTTACAGTACGAGATGATGATGAGTATGGAGTTGCATCTCGCTGGTTGATTGCTGAATTACAACCAGTGACAATGTCAGTTAGTATAGTTGAGCTTTTATCATACAAAGCTTTTGCTTCATCTGAAATCTGCGGTTGTTCAGGTTTGTCAGAGTCGCGGCATCCTATGCCAATAATTGATGGAAGTAATGTCGATAATGCTGCCATTAACAAGACACGAGGACGAGATGAAGATTCAGAAGAATTCATATTGTTTTAAATTACAAGGGCGAACTATAGCATGTCGGGGGCGTGGAGTCAAGTACCTGTACATGATGAGTACATCGGTAACAATGTTTTTTGTTTCTGGATGAAACACATCGGTGTCACATAGCCAAGAGATTGATGTGGTCGAAAGTAGTTGTATTCTATCAGCCATTCGGTCAGTTTTTGCAAAATTCAGCACGGTTTGGGGATTAACAGGTTGAGCATGCTAGTCTTTACATAAATGTACTATGA
Source organism: Candidatus Altimarinota bacterium (assembly GCA_041666465.1). Classification (GTDB taxonomy): domain Bacteria; phylum Patescibacteriota; class Gracilibacteria; order UBA1369; family UBA12470; genus XYC2-FULL-41-22. The sequence goes on along the minus strand of JBAYGX010000006.1, from coordinate 25,189 downwards.
TTTAAAGCAACAATCGATTGTAAACTTAACAGGTTTGGACTTGTCCGAATGTGGTTGTTATACGAACTTTTTTCGTAATAACAATGTTGGAATCTTGAGGCATATTGCAACATTCCAAAGAGCCAAATTAACATTTTCGGTAAAAGCTTTCGTTTTCTCACCTAAATTCAGCAGATTCTTGAGAAATTACTTCGTAATGGTTCAACAGCTTTACATAATCTATATGCTTCCGTGCATACAGATAAAAAAAGCCCCCAAACATAGATATATTTGAGGGCTTGCTGAAAATCAACAATTATTCAGTAACAGTGTCCGTCGCTGTGTCGGTTGCTGTATCTGTCGTCACAGTATCAGTCGTTGTGTCTGTAGCCAAAGCGTCAGTTGTCGCATCAGTCGTTACCACAGTGATGTCATCGGTAACAGTTGAATCTGTAGCAGGAGCCTCTACCGGACATTCTCCAGTCTCCTCGCTGCAAACTTCGCCAGTCACTACTTCTTCAGAAGGTTTTGCACCAATATTTACTCTTATAGTTGCTTCAGTTTCTTCTGTTGTGGATTCGTCATAAGCTACTACATAAACATCGCAAAGATTTCCATCAAATTTATCAAGTTTCGTAAGTGCAAGATTAAAAGCAACACCTGTTACAGGAGTCTCAGGTTTAGAATAAGCACTCATAAGAGCCGGTCCGGCTGCATTAAGAGTCTCTTCGTCAGCACAAACCACCTTAGAGATATACGCATTTGTGTCGTATGGGGTTGTGAAGTCGAGCGTATCTGTGCTCGGAACCAAGTAGGCGTACGCTTGTGTTGTGAAAGTGATCTCTTGTGTTTCAGTCAAACAACCTGCGAACAGGCTGCCAAGCGCTAGGACCGACAACAAGATGGCGATTTTCTTCATTTTTTATATTGGTTAAAAATTCGCAAAAGCCTTTATAGCATACAGACATACGGAAGTGAAGTGGCATATTTTCTCATCGGGGAGGAATGTTTTCTAATTCAACAGGTTAGACCGTACTAGGACAGCGCAAGTAACAGATCAAGGCAGATTTTCGCTATAAAAAGTGCTGTCAACTCTTGCGTGAAGTGACTTTTAATTGCATGGATAGCCGTAAATCAACTCATATGCTTCATCAAGCAACTTCTTAAGCAAATTTGGATCGAAAGGATCTGCCTGAAGAGCCTCATTGCATTTTGCCACGACTGTATTCAATTCCTCAACTTTTGCAGGATCGGTTTTGCTTTTAATGTAAGCGGTTTCATTGGAGTCGTATCCAGATGTTTCCCGACATTTCATATATTCTTCATAGCTTTTTACATGCATTTTTCGTAGATCTTCCAACGAGTAATGACCGTCTGTGAAAAGGTTTAATAATGAGTAGATAGTATTCAATATACTACACAGATCACCATTGAAACCGGTTTCGTAAAAGTCTCTATCTAAAAAGGCTTTCTTTTCAGGTGCTAAAAGCAATCCATAATCAACGGGTTCTAATAAATCCGTACTTGTCATAAAATTAATCAAAAAATATCTTCCCAAGTATGGCTGTTGGTGCAGTTTCCGTTCTTAGAATTCTTTTCCCTAAATGGAAAATTTCCCCACCATTTTTTTCGAACATATCCGCTTCCTCTTGCGTGAATCCGCCTTCAGGTCCGATAAAAACGCTAATTTCATCTCCAAGCTTAATATCGCTCAATCCATTCGCAGAAGCCTTCTCATAAGCCATAATTTTCACTCCTTTGGCACTCTTGCAAGCCTCATCGAAATCAATAACATTACCAAGTTCAGGCATGCAACTACCTCCGCATTGTTCGGTCGCCTCTATCAGAATCCGCGTCAATCTTTCTTTCTTAGCAGGCTCATCTCCGGCACGCAAAAAAGTTTCGCTCCTTTTAGTTTTTACGGGATAAAAACTCACCGCCCCAAGTTCGGTACATTTCTTCAAAACATCTTCAAATTTCGACCATGTATGCGGAATCGCTTGATATAAATGAACGCGCACGGGTCTCTCGGAATCAGTCGCTACCTTATCGAGAACCTTAAGCGAAACCATATCGCGACCAAAACCTGTAACCTCACATATAAAATCGACTCCATCTCCGTTGAAAACAGCTATTTTTTCGCCAACTCGTACTCGTAAAACGCGATTCACTTGATGCGCAAGATCGGCATCTTTTACTTCAATAGTTTCGCCAACTGTGAGTTGAATTTTCTTGTAAAATCTATTCATGGTGTAAAAATCTCTTTAACTGAGAGAGCTCCATTGTATTCAAAATATTTTTTTTCTCAAGCCAACCGCGCCTAGCCATATGAATTCCATAATTAATAAATTCAAGATGCGAAGGGTCGTGAGCATCGGTATCGAGAACAATCATCAGTCCCATATCGCGCGCGGCGCGAAGTATCTGCGCATTTAAATCCAACCTCTTAGGATTGCAATTCAGCTCGAGCGCAACACCGCATCGCACGGCGGCGTTCATTATCTTGGGAAGATCAATTTCGTAAGCCTCTCTCATGCCGAGAAGTTTGCCGGTCGGGTGACCGATTATGTTAACGAACGGATTCTCAATCGCGTGAATGATGCGTGCGGTCTGCTCCTGTTCGCTCAACCTGAAATATGTGTGCACCGAGGCGATTACGATGTCTAATTTGCGTAAAACCGAATCGGGCATATCGAGCGAGCCATCTTTCAAAATATCGACTTCGATACCTTTCAGAATCTTAATTCCTTTGAGCGATTTGTTTAATTTATCGATCTCTTTTATTTGCGCCTCAAGTCTTGTTGCGGTAAGGCCGTGAGCGATTTTCAGAGAGCCGGAATGGTCTGTTATTGCAAGGTATTTGTAGCCGAGTTTTTTGGCTTCCAAGGCCGATTCTTCTATTGAAGCCGCGCCGTCAGACCAGTTGGTGTGAGTGTGCAAGTCGCCTTTAATATCAGAAACTTCAAGTGGAGTAATACTGCCGGCAGATTCGATTTCGCCCATATCTTCTCGCATTTCGGGAATGATGTAGGGGAGATGTATTGTTTTAAAAATTTCCTCCTCGGTATTGCCGGCAATTCGTTTCGCGCCCTTAAAAACTCCATACTCGTTTATTTTCAGCCCCATTTTCTGAGCGATTTTTCGTGTCGCGATATTGTGCGCTTTTGAGCCCGTGAAATAATAGAGTGCCGCACCGAAACTCTCGATTGGTACCACGCGCAAATCCACCTGAATTCCGCTTTTGAGAACAACAGTCGCCTTGGTTTCGCCTTTCGATTCGATATGTTCTATGTCGGGAAATTCGCAGAAATAATCTATTATTTTCGGGCTTTCGCAAGCCAATATATCGATATCGCCGATTGTTTCAAGATGCCTCCTTAAGCTACCTGCATATTCGACTTTTTTCACCTCCGGAAATTTTTTCAAAAAACTCAGAATATCTTCTGCAATATGAAGTGCATCGCTTATCGGCATGCGAGCTTTTAGCCTTCCATAAGCCTCAATCGACTCAATCACCTCAGCCTCGCTTTTCTCGCCCATGCCGGGCAGCTTGCGAAGCAAACCTCTCTTGGCATAACTCTCAAGTTTTTGTACGGAATTTATGCCAAGTTTTTCATAAAAAAGTTTCGTTTTCTTCGGTCCGATTCCGCGAAGACGCATGATGTCGAGAACACCGGGTTTAATCTCTTTTACGAGCTTGAGATGCTTCTGGCAGTCGCCGGTCGCGAGAATCTCTTCGATTTTGCCGCAGAGTGATTCGCCGATTCCGGGGATATCTTTAAGTAGGGAAGGATCTTTTTCATAAATATCCCTCAGATCGTGAGGATAGGTGGAAATTATCTGCGCTGCCTTGTGATAAGAGTTTATCTTGAATGGATTATCACCCTTAATCTCAAGCATGTCTCCTATCTCCTGAAAAATTTGCGCGATCTTTTGATTTTCCATGAGCCTATTTTAGCAAGGAGTTTTGAGTAGCGAAATGTCACTTACTCTTTTTCATGAAAATTTAATGTCGCCCTGCTAGAGTCTGTTTGCAATAACCATCATGTATGTGTTATAGTATATACGCAAAGATATACCTAACGCTATACCATGATAAAGATTATAACAACCAAACAGATGCAACAGAAGATCGGTCAAATCTCGGCGGAAATAGATGAAACGGCATTTATCATCACTAATCGCGGGATGGGAAAGCTTGTGATTCTACCGTATTTCGACGGTTGTAATGAGATGATAGAGGAGTACATGGAGGATTGCGAGATGTATAGGAACAAGGATGCCCTTAAAAAAGAACTTCAAGAATCTCTGGATTCAGGATTAAGCGACATTGTAATATGAAGAAATTTATTTTCACAAAAAGGACCAAGAAGATACTTTTGGAATTGCCAATAGATATTCAAGAACGGATTAATTCGAAATTGAAATTGTTAGCACAGGATGACAATATATTTTTGTATTTAAAAAGAATTCACTGTCTTGAGCCAGCAACTCATAGATTGAGAATAGGGGATTATAGGCTTTTAATCGCAGTTCAAGGTCCGGATACGCTTATGATATTAAAAATCGCGCACAGGAAAGATATTTATAGAAAGATTGCCAGTTAGATATTGCTAATTTTATACAAATTTAGTATAATAATTATGTCAATATTATATAAAAACATATAAAAATGGTTACAACGATTGCAGTAGATAAAGATATAAGAGATAAGGCTGCCCAAAAAGCTAAAACGGATAGGATATCGGTAAGTGCGGTTGTTAGGATTTTGTTATTGGATTACGCGGATGGAAAAATACAGATAGGGACTAAGATGCGAGAAGAGCCAAAAGTAGAGACGATTGAGGTTGATCAAGAGACGCAAAACATGATGAATACAATAATTAGCGAATGGAAAAAGACTAAAAAATGAGAATAATTTTTTCAAAAACGATTGGGAAGAGAGAAGAGATTAATGTTTTGAAGAATGATATTATCAAGGCGTTTTACAAGGGTATATTTACGAAAATAAAAGGGGAGTCGTTGCCAACAAATTCGCAGTTGGTAAAAATTTACATGACGACAATTATAGGAGCGAGACGAGCAGTTTTCCTGGTGGATATGGTATCGCACGATAGCTTCTTTTTATTTTGCAGATCGAAGAACGACAAAATAGGAGAAAATGTAACGATAAAAAACAAATTTTTCAAAGAAACACTCGTGAAATACCTTGGAATATTAAGAGAAGATATAAGTAGCGGTAATATTGAAATTATTGAAACTTCTTGAAAAACCTCTCGAAACCATATAAATTTACGCAGCAAGAACATTTTTAGATATTATTGGGGCGTCGCCAAGTGGTAAGGCAGTGGCCTTTGAAGCCACCATCCGGGGGTTCGAATCCCTCCGCCCCAACCAGGAGTTGTACCAAGTGAGGTTGATATCCGAGTACTACGATGAAGTGGCAGGCTTCATTATGTTCGAGTTTGTTTAAAAGGTCACTCCCTATGGGAGCTTATTGGTGTGTTGAAGGGTTCTACACCAGTGTGCCCGAGGTGGAGTTGTAGTAAGTGAGATGGCTAAGGCTATTCATCTTCTCCGCTTGGTAGTTCGAGAGCCTTGATGCTCGGCAAAGCCATAGTCCCCATAATGCCTTCTAAATCACCATAAAAACCAGTTGTGTTTTTCATCACCCGTTCAATCTCTTTTTCTCTTTTATTCCAAATTTTCTCCATGGCTCGCTTTTCAGCGTCTAAACCACCTTTTAAGCTCACAAAAGCCATAACGATTGTTTCAATGCGGTTCTTAAATTCCGCCCCGCCCAAATAATTGTATAAAAGCTCCATTTTTGCGTCTTTTCCCACAACCGATTGTTTTACCCTACTTAGCTCGGAAAGTTGATAGCGTAAGGCTCCGACTAGCGGTAACGCATATTTGTAAGCCGTGATCCAAACTCCGTCCCTAAAACCGAATGTTTCAATTCCTTCCGGTAAAACTTGCGTTGCAATAATCACAACATCGGCTTTTATGTTGATTTGATCATCTTTTAGCTTCTTTACCCATTCGGCATTCCAGACCTTTGTGTTTTTTGATTCCCAAAGTATAACGCCTTGTTTCTGAGCCATAGATGAAAATACAGTTTGGATTAGATCTGCACCTCTTATTCCAGTAGGAACATCCTCAATAGTATCAGTTGTAAAAGCGCTTTGAAGCGCTAATTTAAGGTCTGTTTCCTGTGCGTCACCTTGAGTCTGCATCGAACCTTGCTCGGCTTTGCGCTGAGCCTCTTCAAGAGCTTTTTGCATTTGTGCAATAGTTGTATCTTTTTCAAGCAATTTCTTTTTCGAAGCATCATCGGCTTCAATTTTGGTCTGTTCTGCAATTTTCTTGGTCGCCTCATCCATTTTTTTAGCAAATTCCAATTCGCGATTTTTATCTTTCGTTTCAAGTTCACGCGCCTTATCCATAGATTCAATAGCCTTTTTTCTCATCTCTTCAAGTTCTTTCCCTTTCTCTTCATCTGCTTTCTTCAAATTTTGCATTTCCAGTTCATTGTTCTTACTTGCTTCCTCTTTGGCCGTAGCCATAATTTTAGCCTTTTCAGCGTCAACCTTTTTACTTACTTGTTCATCTATGCTTTTCTGGCCTTCCGCAACAGCTTTTTCACGAAGAGCAACATCCTTTTCGATTTCTACTTTAAGCTGTTCCCTGATTTCTCCTGTCAAAGTGTCAGTGAGAGGAATTTTGGTTTTGCACTTCGGACATGTGATTGTTTGGTCTGCCATATGTATTATTTGGGGTTAAATGCTTTATTGTTGCTGCATTCCAGAGCTTCAAACATAATTTTCATATTACTTTCAAATTCTGCTTGAGTAATTTTTTCAGCAACATCCTTTGCATAATTCACTTTTTGATCGTTTGCGATTTCTCCTTTTTGTTTCGTGTGCGGTGAAGGGTAATATTCTTCCAGACTTTCTTTATCGAGTTCAAATATTTGGCCTTTTGTGAAAAGATAAGGATACCCAGTTTTAAAGGAATTGTATTTAGTTTGTTGATCAGAGTTTGGCTTGTCGATCAAGATAACTGCTTTTTCTTTGTAAATTGGATTGTCCGAACCAGCAAGAGGGTTAAATAGCTTATGTACTGCTAAAAGTGTAGGCTCTTGTTCATCAAGATCACCGCCAGCAAATAGAACTTTTATGCCTGAAAATTTTTCAGGATAAAACCTGCTAATAATCTTTGTTAAAAACACAAATTCAGATCTACCTTCAACAATCAAAAAATTACGAGGCATCAGTAAATCCGATGGACTTCCACCCAACAGTTCGAAAATAACATTTATCTTGTCCGTAACTGTTATTGGTTCAATAAATGTAATACGATCACGTTTTTCCACCTTAAATATTTTTTGAAATTTACTATCATCAACCACCAAAACCGACGAATGGGTATTTACTAAGACTTGATCGGCATGACAAATGTCCAGTAAGGCTTTCTTCAGCGCTCTTTGGGCAGATGGATGGAGATGCAATTCTGCTTCATCGATCATAAATAAAAATGTTCCACCTCCACTCTGTTCTTTTCTATAGTCTGCGAATGCCTGAATGATAGAAAGCATTATTGCTCTTTGCATGCCATCACCTTTATCCTCGGCCTTTGTTACTATCCCATCATCCACACTCGTATCAAAACTTTTTAGCAAATCTGTAAAATGTGGCGGATTAACTCCAAACTTTACTTTCGTTCCATCTGGAAATTGTTTTTGAAGATAAATCTCAACCCGAGTGCCGAGCTTATTCAGCTCTTTTCTTACCTCTGAATCGGCGTTATCAAATAATTTTGCAAATTGCTCTTTGAAAGCGATGTAATCTTGTGACCCCTCGATAATCGTGGCTAAAACGCCAGAAAGCATTGTCCCAATGGGATTTTTATCTTTGTATTTCGAAACATCAGCAAGGCATATTTTGGTATTTATATACTCCAACTTCGGCAAAAACTCGTTCATCACTGTATCAAAACCTGATGGATTTCCTTTATCTTCCCCTGCAACAATATATTTTCTCTTATGGTCGACACTGGTTTTAACAACTAAAAAAGATGTTGAGCCATTGAGCATTGTTCTAATCTTTGTCTTATTGGCTTCAGTGGCAAGTTTGCCTATATCAGAATCAACTACATCGTCAAAAGTTACCTCAACGCTTATTTTGTTGGATTCGTCTCTATTAAAATGCTCATCAGTCTCCGACGACTTAGCCGTATAGAACCATTCTATTGCTTCGAAAAAGTTCGTTTTCCCATGATTGTTTTGACCGACAAAAATCGAGAATTTGCCTATGTCTATTTCAATCTTTTGAATTGATCTGTAATTTTCGACGACGATTTTAGAAATCTTCATAATAATATTTTTTAGAATTATGATTTGAACGCCTCTGCCAAAAATGCCTTCATAAGAACCAGAGCATTATCTGCATGCTGCGCACTTTTTTTCTCAAGCTCGGATACATACCCCATAAGCTTTTCAGCTTTTACAACTATTGCCCTTTGTTCTGCAACTGGAGGTAGAGGAAAAAGCATTTTTTTTAGATCCCCCAATAGTAAGTTGTTAATAGCACTTCCTTTTGAAGTTTTAAGTAAGTCTTTTGTGAAACGCAATAAAACCAACTCTGCGAAATTATTTAAAACACCTAGCTTGATCAACTTAATAACTGCGACACTCTTTTGAAAAGTTGTTCTTTGAGTTAGTTCGTTTTCTTGAGCAATAGCAATCTTCCCGATAGTTGCGCCTGTATTTACCATACAAATATCACCAACTTCTAGATTGGTTCTCTTGTGAACTTCACTAAAATCTTCTTCAGTAATTTGTCTAGCATTTTCATATATTAGTTTTCCATTTTGAACATCTTTAGCTGATAAAAAATAAAATCCAGAACTAGGATTATTATTGCAATCACCATGCTTGCCGTCAGTAATCAATTTTGTGATTTTCCCCAATCGACACCACTCCCACCCCTTAGGTAATTCAAAAGTCACTTCATTTGCTTCAATTGATGGTAATAATTTTTCTTTTTTAATCAACCTTTCTTTTTCGAGATTAATTCGCTTTAAAAGCTCACTTGCTGGCTCAACATCAGGATTTGCTTTACGCCAGTCCTCAGTAAGTTTACCAGAGATAGCATCTTTCAGGATTGATTGACGGAGAAGGATAAGTTGGTATTTCTGGAGTAAGTTTTGGGAAGCAAGTTTTTTATTTTTCGATTCAATTTTATGAAGTTTTTTTGCGATCTGTTTTTGTGTATCTAAATCAGGTAAATTTATTTCGAGTAGTAAAAGATGTTTTGCTTTTATCTCGGTTTTAATACCTCCCTTTACTTGTTCTTTCAAGAGCTTAGTAAATTCAGCACTTCTCAGAAAATGTTCAAAATAATCAATATCTATCCGGCTTTTATCACAAGTGTATGATGAATAATGAATAGTCGCGGTAACATCTTCACCTCCTCGATAAATCCCCATTGCCCCCTTTGACACATTGATTCCTGAAATCACAAAATCTCCTTTTTTAATCATAATCATATCTGTCCTAGAAAGTTTTTTCCCAATAAAAAACTTTCCCATAAAATCTATCTTTTCAATTCTTGGCAAATTAGCAACTGCTTTATCATCAGGTTTATACCGGCCTTGTCTTTCAAAAAGAAATTCTCCAATTTTAACGGTACCCCACTCACTCATAATTCAGATTTAATAGATTCTAAAATTTGCTTACTCTCAGCGAAGGAAGCCTCCAGCATCGCAATTAGCTCCTTACTGGAATGATCAATTGTTTCATCTTTCTTATTTGGATTTTTAATATCCAAACCCCAGCCATGGGCTTCGATATCCTTTATACCAACTTTCCAGACGACATCACTTTCCTTACGGTTATCCCACCATTTTTTTATTGGATCAAACTCCTTCACATTAATTGGCTTTGTCTTGGAATAAGCCTTCACTCCTTCTGGCAAACGGTGTTCGTAATACCAAATTTCTTTCGTAGGTTCGCCTTTTTGAAAAAATAACAAATTCGTTGCTACACCAGCGTAAGGAGCAAAAACGGAATTTGGAAGCCTAATAATTGTATGCAGATTGCATTCTGTAAGCCATTGTTCTCTAATTCTTGCTTTAATACCTTCACCAGTCAGAGAGCCATCTGGTAATACAATGCCAGCACGGCCATTCGGCTTCAGAAGTTTCATAAAGAGCACCAAGAATAAATCAGCCGTTTCTTTTGTCTGTAAATTTTTAGGAAAATTAGCCAAAATTCCATCCTTCACACTTCCTCCAAAAGGTGGATTAGCCACTATTACATCTACGCGTTCAGATGGAGAAATATCTTTGATTGGTCGTGACAGTGAATCATTATGCAGAATATTGGTTGGGGCATTGATTCCATGCAAGATCATATTGGTTACGCAGAGCATGTGTGGAAGAGATTTAAGCTCTACGCCCTGCACAGTCTGTTTTATTAATGATTCATCTTCGGCAGTATGTACTTCGCTTTTGCGTAAATGTTCAATCACTGAGGTTAAAAAGCCTCCAGTACCGCAAGCAGGGTCGAAAACATGTTCTCCAAGCTTCGGATCAACCATCTCCACGATAAAGTTAGTCAGCGCTCTTGGGGTATAGAATTCGCCAGCATTACCTGCGCTTTGAAGACTTTGAAGTAATTCCTCATAAATATGTCCAAACTGGTCTTTGTCTGCTTTGCGATTGAAATTCAACTCATTAAGTTTGTTGATTACCTTACGCATTTGAGTACCGCTCTTCATGTAGTTGTAACTGTCCTCAAAAACGGCCTTTACGATGAAACCTGCCTCATTATCCTTCGCCGTGTATGGAAACTCCTTAAAGGTGGGGAAAAGCTTGTTATTGACGAAGTTAAGAAGATCATCGCCAGTCACTCCCTCTTCATTTGCCGCCCAATTTCTCCAGCGCAATTCTTCTGGGATTGGCGACTTGTAATTTGGGTTTAAAATTTCCCTTTCTGCTTCTTTTTCATCAAAGATTTTCAGAAAAAGCATCCAGCAAAGCTGTGAAAGTCGCTGTGCATCACCATCTACACCCTGATCTTCACGCATGATGTTTTGAATGGATTTGATAATCCCTGATAAATTGCTCATGAGGTTATTTTAAAAAAGATTTTACCATTACGAACTAAAGCATCTACTTTAGCCTTCATACAATCAAAAAATGAAATTCTACCTTCCAAAATGTGCATTAAATCTTGTCCGTCCATTAGTATAATATGTGGGCTGTTACCGGAAAATTTAATAATTGAATTCTGATCAAAACCATTAATAGCTAGAAATAATCCTCTCGTGCTTTGGGCTTTATTCTTTATTTTTCCATCAAAAACTGAAAGATCGGATTGTTTGCTTGGCTCGTTTGTCCATTTAATTTCGACCAAATAATCAAACTTTTCATACTTAAAATGGCCATCAATTTGTTCCCCGTCAGACTTATATGGTTTTTTAAATTCAAATTCCTCTAATTCTAATATTTCAAAAAATAAAGATTCTAAATCAAACCCTCTTTTTTGTAATTTATCAGTCTTTTGAAACATTGCTGAGAAATCCTTTTTTAAGGATTCCATCTTTTCCATTTTTAAATTTTGTTCCTCTCTCTCTTGAGAAGCTAAATTCCTTTTTTCTTCTGTTTCTTTTTTCTGAAGAGCTATCTCTATAGGGTCGTCACCAACCAGTTCTTTAAATTCAGCTAGAAGTTTTTTTGCTTTTATATCGTCCAAAATGTCCTTCCCGTCAATTGGAGATTTCATTTGGAAAAAAGTTGAAATCATTTGTTGAATGATATCGATTCTATTTAATTCTTCTAAGTCGTTGATAATATTCGTCATCGCACTGTATTTGGTAAATATACCCTGAGGATATTTATCCAATAATCGTTGATTAACTCCGCAACTTTTTAGGAAATTATGAAAGCTACTCCAAAACCAGAAACATGCGCCAGAAAGAGCGATCATTTTTTGTTTAACATTGAAATTTATTTTTTTATTCATTTTTAAAGATCTAAAAAGCATAAATTTCCTTCTCAAGACTTTCCACCGCCTGTAGATACTGATCGCGTCCACCAAATTCGTGAATAATCTCGATAGGGGAGCCATACTGCGAAAAAGGTTGAACATTCAAAATATTGATATCTTCGAGATGCTGTAGTCCTTCGTCTGCATATTTATCTAGCAATGCTTCCAAAACTTCTCGAGCTTTTTCGCTATACTTATCAAAATAATTTTTCTTGCGAACATGATTGGCTCTTTCCTTGCGGGTCATTAATTTCTTTTTTCCAAAAGCTACATGCAAAATCAGATCGGACGGGTCTAAGTCATGACCAATATCTTTTTGCAGTTCCGAAAGCATCACTCCTTGTTGACTTAGTTCCTCCAAAATAAAGTATTTCTTTTTATGTTTGTCCCAATTATTTATAAAATCATCGAGTGAAGAGTACTCCTGTAAAATTTTTCTCTTGGTGTAGTCCTTTAAAGATTCGGTTATTAATTTGCCGTCAGCTCCCAAATACTGCGTTTGTTTGTAAGCCAGTTTAACTGGTACTCCATCAACATAAACTTTTTCTTTTTTCCCTTCGACGATTTCACCGCCTTCGATAATCATTGGCTTTTCCGTGAAAATTTCATCCTCTTCTTGATCCATACCTTGATCAACTTGCGTCTTGTCGTCCACGAATTCGTCTCCTTCTTTAATCTCTTTTACTTGTACTGGATCTCCGTCGAAGTCTGGATCAGCAAAAAGCTCGGTTACTTTGCGGAAATCAAGAATGGTGAAATGTGTTTTTCCGAATTCTTCTTTAATGCGTGAGCCACGGCCGATGATTTGTTTGAATTCTGTCATTGAATTGATATTTGAATCCAGAACAATCACTTTACAGGTCTGTGCATCAACTCCTGTTGTCATTAACTTACTTGTTGTAACAATTGTTGGATAAAGATTTTCAGGGTCGATGAAATTATCCAATTCGGCTTTCCCTTCTTCGTTGTCTCCAGTTATGCGCATTACATACTTACGATTTTCTTTTACAAGATCGGCATTTTCATTTACTAACGCCTGCCTCATGCGCTCGGCGTGATCAATATCCACACAAAAGACAATTGTTTTTGCAAATGGGTCAGTTGCTTGCAGAAATCGTGTAATCTCTTTGGCAACTGTATTAGTGCGTTCGGTTAGAACAAGGTCTCTATCATAATTTTTAGTGGTGTAAACTTTATCTTCAATTTCACGACCTTCTCTGTCTCTGTCAGTAATACTCGGTCTATAACCTCCAACATCCTTATCAAGCATGATCTGTACCACTTTATAAGGAGCAAGGAAGCCGTCATCGATACCTTGTTTAAGCGAATATGTATAAATAGGCTCCCCGAAATATTCAATATTAGAAACATCCTTTGTCTCCTTTGGAGTAGCGGTTAAACCAATATGTGTTGCTGATGAAAAATATGTCAAAACTCTGCGCCATGCGGAATTTTCTGCCGCACTTCCACGATGACACTCGTCCACTATTATTAAATCGAAAAAATCAGGAGAAAATTGTTTAAAAACATCATCGACCTCATCATTACTGGTTAAAGACTGATAAAGTCCGAGATAAATTTGGTAGGCTTTATCAACTTTTTTACTTTTACCTCCAATCGCCAAGTTCTGTTTATCTTGATATTCGATCGAACCATGTTTCGCCGACAACTTGGCCATGTTGTCGCCAAAATGTTTAAAATCGTTCGTCATCGTTTGATCCACCAAAATATTTCTATCAGCTAAAAACAAGATGCGTTTAGCCGATCCAGCTTTCCACAATCTCCAGATTGTTTGACCTGCAACAAGAGTTTTTCCTGTACCGGTTGCCATGACTAATAAAATTCTTTTCTGCCCATCTGCAAAAGCCTTTACGGCTCTATTTATGGCAATTTGTTGATAGTAACGAGGAATCTTTCCTGAACCGTCGGAATAATATGGGCTAGCCATAACTTTCTGAGTAGGTTCATTAATCTTTAAGTTCTCAGCATAACGATTATAAAGTTCCGTTGGAGAAGGTAGTTCGTGCATTTGCAATTGTTTTTCTTTCCCAGTCAAAAAATCATGTTCCAAAAAGCCATCTCCATTTGAGCTATATGCGAAAGGGATGTCCAAGGTAGCCGCATATTCCATCGCTTGTTGCATTCCATCTCCTACCGAATGGTTGTTGTCTTTTGCCTCAACAATGGCGATAGGGAAGTTGTTTCTGTAGTAAAGGACATAGTCAGCTTTTTTTGCTTTTCCACGCTTTATAGTTTTGCCTCTTACTTCTATTCGTCCTGCTGTGAAATAAACTTCTTCACGCAACTGTGTAATTTCATCCCATCCAGATTGCTTGATTGCTGGGGAGATGTATTTTGTACGGATATCCTGTTCGGATAAGTCTTTTTTTGAGTCGGTCATGAATTTATGAAATTAATTCACCAAATTAGTAGCTTGATTTGATAATACATCTAAAACCTTTTCGTATAAAACACGAAAACCAGCTGGTTATACGAAATGGCTTTATTTTATCCGTCTTAAATAGCCGAGGCCCCTTCATCAGTTTTTACCTCTCCATCCTTCAAGTACAGCTGTCCAAGATACTCAAGAATGCTCCTTTTCTCCTGATTGGAACCGTTTTTCAAGATGTATTGCAGATAAGCCTCAGTTGTTATCGTGATGCCTGTTTCTTTCCCCGTTGCTATCTTTTGAAGCTCAGTAAATTTCTCAATCTCTTTGGCGAGTTTTCTCTCTAAATGTAGATGGTCTCCTTTGATTTGAACAACCATTTTTGCGATGGATTCGATTAGTTTTGTTTCTGATATGTATTTTGATCTGCATCGGCTTCGGCTCATCCTGTTGCATTTATAGTAAGTGTAAAGGGTACCATATCTGTTTACTTTTTCCTCTGCACTTATCCCCGATCCGCAGTGCCCGCATTTGAATAGCTTCTTGAAGTAGAATTCTTTGCGTCCCCATAAGCCTTTGGCTGGAACTTCGAGTCTTTTATTTGCTTCAATAAATTCTTCTTTCGAGATTAGGGGAGTGTGAGCCCCTTTATACAAGTTTCCGCTTCCTTTCGGATATTCAAATTCACCGTAGTAGAAGGTCTCTTTAAAGATTCTATATGTCATGCTTAATGCTACAGGTTTTCCACTTTTTGTCCTGAACCCTTCATCTGTTAGATATTCGTTGACTTGATGACCACTTAAACCACTGTTCACATACTCGAACATCTTTTTAACGAACGGAGCCCTTTCTTCATCTACCACGATAGTACTTGCTTCTCTTAAATTCTCGCTATTGCGGATGAGTTTGTAACCTAATGGTACGCACCCTGGCCGTATCCCCATCTCGCATTTTGTTCTGAGACCTCTTTTTACATTGATGCTTTTATTGTCGTTTTCCAACTTGGCCTGCGAACAGAGAATCATCAGTAAGAATTTCTCGTTTGGGTTGTTTGAAAACTGTTGTCCATGAGTCTTGATATTTGTAAGCATTCCTTGATCCATGAAGTCGACTATCCTTCCCAAATCCCCGGCATTTCTCGAAAGGCGATCAGGCGCCCAAGTCAAAATTCCATCAAACATACCACGACCTATGTCGTCGAGTAGTTGTTTGAATATAGGCCTTGTTCCTGATTCCTTGGCCGAGTGTGCTTCTTTGCGTATTTCTACCACTTCAAGTCCTTCTTTCTCCGCTAACGCGAGCATCTCTTTTATCTGCGAGTCTATGGATAAAGCTTGCCTCTCGTCATCCTCGGAAGATTTTCTTGCATACAAGCAGTACTTTACCGCTTTTTGCAAGGGAGGGGAGTAATTGAGGTTTTGAATTCTCCCTAACGGTTGCGTCACCTCGGTTTGCATAGTTTTTATAGGTTATAAAATCTATACAAGAGATGACGCAACGGTGGAATCTAATCTAGTCATAACTGCATTCAACATGCCAAAGAGCAACATTAGGCAAGGTGGAAGAATTATTATAAGAAACATCCTTCATCATTGAGTTTTTGGAGTCGTCGATAATATTCCTCAATTGGTTCAGTATGGTAGCCATTCAGGTAATAATATTTTGCCTGTGCCGTTACTACTCCGTTAATCATTATATCGCCATTGTTGAGTACGCATCCGACTCCACAACTTGCTTTCTCGTGATCCATTTCTATGATAGTTCTTACGCCCATCGTTAAACTATCGCACAAATCATCGTGTTTAACTGCTCCAAAATTCAGGAGTTGCCGTTCAAGTTCTTCAGATCCTTTTTCTGGGAATAATACCGTACCATCCTTAATACATCCCTGTATCGATTCTAGTAGAGTTCGCTTATCTTCTTTTACAGGTATAGCATCAACATTATAGCGTTCTCTTTTTAAGGATTGTGATACATGTATGAATCCACCAACGCTTTCAATGAAAATTTTTGGTTTGACCTTAAACCTTGTTTCAAAGTCGAGATATAATCCTTTGATTTTTTTAATTATATCGGGACCTTCAAGTTTTTCATTTATAATTGGTGTATATATCCTGATTCTCAGCCTCTCTGCGTAGCCATGTACGACCAAGATTGTAATTGCCGTACAATCTGCGGTTGAGCTTGTTGAAATTGCAGGGTCTACAGATAGCGCTATAAACCTGAATTCATTCTTGCTATCAAATGGCGGTAGATCTTTGTAGCGATGAATATCCTTTCCGAAAATGATTGCATCTTCTGCGTTAACAATTTCGTTTAAGTATTCGCGTCTCCATGCAGATTCATTGCCACCTGTTTTAAGTCGTTTCTCCTGTTCAACATCGTCCATTGTTTTGAAACGATCTGGCCATGCAATTCTTCCGTCAGAATAAACTATCGGTACTTCGATATATCTGCTTTTTTTTCTTATACCAGCATCAATCTCTTTTCTGAATCGCATAATTACTCCATCTTCATGTAATTTGCTTCCGATCACAATTACTTTCAGATTTTCAGATCCAGCAGGGAGTATTGAACTTGTGACAGTATCCCATGTTTTATCTCGTATATCGGGATTTTTTATGGTTGCCAGATCTTCGACGTCATCAAGTATGATTAAATCAGGTCTATTTGCTCCATGCCTAATACCACGGATAGATTGTTCCATAGACAAGACCATGATTTTCGCTTTGTGCCTGTTGAGTATGATGGAATACGCTCCCCACTCGGTATCTTTGCTCTCAAACGGTCCGATCTCTTTTTTCAGCGTGACATTTGTTTCCAGTTCGGTTCGAATATTTGTCATGATTTGTTTTGCTTGCCTTTGAGTTAATGTGACGATCATGACAAATTTCTTCTGAGGTTCTCCGATAATTGCCCATATCGGATAGGAAAGTGTAAATATCGTGCTTTTCCCGGAGTTCCTAAATGCGGTTATAACTCCCAGATCTAGATCGGGATCTTCCGTAATTCTGAATAGATCCTTGTGAAAATCCGCAAAGTCATATTTGGTATGGTCTTTAAAATAGATTGTTGTAAACCAAAGATGACTTTCTTTAGCTAGTTTTTTCCTGACTGCAGGGTCCTTGGCGACCATGTTCGCTATTACTTGTGGGGTCGATTGATTCGTCATTTGAGGCTCCATTTGTGTTGGGGTTAGGTAATAGATAATTTTTGGCTATTTTCATAGCCGCTTTTACGATTGCTTCTTGAGTTGAGGTTAGGTTTTCTTCTTCCTCATTGTGGCTGGTTGAAACTTCGAGCCTCTCTCTATACGCTGAGTGATGATTTTTGAGCCAAAATATGATTGAGGTTGTATTCTGGTCTTGAATGTTCGCCAGCAATTTACTTTCTGCTAGATCGTTTATTAACGATATGCCCTTGTTTAGGGCTTCTTTTACCCTCTTGTCGAAGTCGGGATCTGACTCTCTCCACCTGTAAAAGGTAGCTCTACTAATGCCAAGTTTTTCGCATATAACTTGGATAATTGGAATCTTTTCGAGGTTTTGAATTATTGCCTCTTTTTGTTCCTTTTGCCGTTTTGTAATTTTGTCATTTTTCATCTGTTAATTGGGTTAAAAGTTTTGGTTTTATACCTGTGAGTTTCTCAAATCTATCCATGATTACTTGGCAATATTCAGGGTCTAGCTCAACAGCCAGGCATTTTCGCTTAACATGCTCACAAGCTATGAGTGTTGAACCTGAACCAGAAAAACCATCAAAAACATATTCACCAATGTCAGTGCTGTTTAGGATGAGCCTGCGTAATAGACTGATCGGCTTCATGGTAGGGTGTAGAATATTCTTTTCTGGTTTGGGACAGAAAAGAATGCTTTTGTCCTTGGACTTCTTGAAAGAATGCCGACCATACCAGCCGTAGGCGATAAGCTCGTGCTGTGGGAGATAATCCAGCCTGCCAACAACAGCCTGACTTTTTACCCATATAAGGAGTTGAGCAAAATGGTAACCTGCCTGAATGATCCCTTCTCTTAACGCGAAGATTTTTTTGTCCGAATTGAAAATGTATACGGAGTTTTTTGTGGCAAAATACAGCTTAATTGCTTCGAGCCATTCCTTTGTAAATCCCGTATATGCTTTGTCGGATTGAAATTGATCATTTGCGATCACCTTGTGGTTGATAGATTCGCTGAATCCAAGCTTTGATTCGACATATGCTACGCCGTAAGGCGGATCCGTTGATATCAGAGAAACTTTATCTTTGCCAATCAGTGCTGATAATAGGTTCGGATTGGTGCAGTCGCCACATGCGAGTCTGTGATCCCCGAGTTGGAATATCGTCCCTGGCTTAATTGAGTTTTCGGCTTTTTTGCCCTGTGAGTTTTTCATATCGATTGATTATTAAGTCTATAAAAACTGGGTCGAGTTCGACCATGTAACAGATACGCTTTAACTGTTCGCACGCTATGAGCTGGCTTCCGCTTCCTCCGAATAGATCTAGCACGGCATCTCCAGGCTTGGAGCATCGTCGGAGGGCTTTCTCGTAGAGAGAAGGCGGTTTCGAGGTCGGATGTTCGTAGGTTGTAGTTGGGAGTCTTTTTACGAGCCAGATGTCGAGTAAATCGAGTATGTCGTCTATGGTTCGGTTACCTGAATCTATCTCCTTATTTAGGATCTCGCTGAAATTCTTTGACTTTGAGAGATAGGGTTTTCCAGTTATTCCGTATACACAGGGTTCATAACATTTATTGAATGCGATTTGAGGAGTTGGATTGCTGGAGTTCTTAATCCAAAGGCATACCCTTTTAAAATTGATGCCGAGTTCCGCATATATATCCTGAATCATGCCGATGTATTTTTGGTCGCACCAGTAGAATATGTGTGCATCCTTCTTGCATACTGATAGTCCGTTCGACAATGTTGTCTTAAGAAACTTCCGATACTCTGTGTCTGACTTGTTGTCGTTGCATTTGGTTGCTCCGTACTTTCCTTTGGTGCCAATCCCTTTGTTGTAGTTGAGTTTGATATTGTATGGACTGTCCGAATTTATCATGTCGATTTGCGTTCCATCGGTTACTTTCTTCACGACTTCTGGGTTTGTGCTGTCTCCGCAAATCAGATGATGCTTCCCGAGTAGGTAGTGGTCTCCTTCCTTTGCCTTGGGTTCTTTTATTTTTTCCAGCTCCTTTGCGACATCAAACTCATCGTCTTCGATTGTCAGTACATCGTTGAACATTCCGTCTATCTCTCCGCAATCGAAATCGGCTTTTGTTAAGATGTCTATCCCGAGGTCTTTCAGAAGGTCGATGTCCCACGAACCTGTGTTTGCATTAAGCCTGATGTTCAATTCTTTTTCCTTTTCTATGTCTGGTATGTCCACAAAAACTACAGGCACTTCTTTGTATCCGAGTGCTTTCAATGCCGCGAGTCTCATATGTCCTCCGATAAGTACGAATTTCCTACCGCTTGCTACATTTATTATCAGGGCGTCGAGCATCCCAAATCGATCTATACTTCTCATGAGATGATTAAGTTGGGCTTGGCTCCATCGCCTAGGGTTGTAACTATCGATCTTGATTTTCTCGATAGGGATGTATGTTACTGAGATCCGTTTTGACATGTGTTTTTATGTTAGAAAATAAAAAAAGCTATTCATATGAAACGAATAATGAAGTTAACATTTTAAATATTATTTTCTGCTTATCTGGAGAGTATTTGGGAAATGATAAAGACTTTAAGTCTTGAGTTTCTGATAATAATAATTTAATTTTGTTTACTTAGAATTCATTTGATATAAATAGCTTTCTAGGTGCGTAGCCAGCGTTATGGCTACTTTGTGTAAAAGTTGAGTTGCTACTGTCGCTAATCTGTAACGCTTTCTTTGTTTAGCGACATAAAAAATATGGGTATAATTATTGCTGGTTTTCAAAGAGCGAGAGTGCCTTGTTCCATTTGCGATTTTAATTTGTTTTTAATTGTTTGCAATACTATTATTTCACAATGAATTTACAGTTCTTGTAAATGTTGACGAACTCAAGAAAGGTTTTTTAACTTTTTCCACTTTTTCGACTTTTTTTATAGGTGAGAGAATCGCGTTTTTAGTATTTCGGGTTTGTATTATGCTGGTTTGCGTTATGCGTGGATTGTGTTGTTTGTCGCTTCGTGATTTTTTAATTTATTAATATGCCTAAAAAACGTAAGGGCGAAGTGGTGTATACCACAAACAGAGGGATTAAAATTCATATCATTCCTCACTATGCTAAAAAAACGCCAGAAGGTTTATGGGAGGATGTTTATGAGGCGCTTAGACGGATGGGGGTTTTTGATGGGATTTGCGAAGAATAGACCGAGCTATTATTTAGCTGTACCATATCTGTTAGTTGGGTTGTAAAAGGGGATTGAATAATTTATAATTTAAGTATTCTTATTTGTTAACAAGTTTATTATGCTTGGATTTGAATTGTTTCCATTCTTGGGGAAGAAGGTACTTGCTAATATCAGGGAGAGAGGGGATATCATGTGCAGGATCTATCACGAAGAACATGGATATAGAGTAAAATCTCTATCCTGCCATGACTTAAATGATAATGGTTTTCTTATTGATCCTACTTGTATTAATGGTGTTGAGTTTGTGCAATAAGTTTCTCCCAAATCTTTACCATCGCCAGTGTATCCAACTCGCAGTATTTCAGTAGGTTTTTAAATATTTCTTCCTTCTCGCTTCCAGTAATTTCTCCGTTGGCGATCTGGAACCATTTTAGCGATGCTGTGCCGCCTTCTTGTATTTCGAGGTTCTTGTAAGAAAGTGCAGGTACAATTACTGGGAGTACTTTCTTAATCGAGTATCTGCCTTTAAATTCAGGATGAACATAATATTGCTTACTGAAAATTTCCATAAGGTCAAAAATCCTCTCATTAACGGATGCCAAAAAGTCTTTATACTCTGGATACATCTCTGCCATTTCGTTGTTTCGACTCGATTCAAATGTTTTATTCCAAACGATGACAGCTCCTATATCTCCGATATTTCCCCTCATGCTTTTTAATAAGTCGGGAATAGGATTTTTATCACCATTTCCTAAGTATTCGTAATGCTCTGTACCGCTTTCTGTTATCACATGGAGTGAGTATTGAAAGCAGACTTGTTGATATGGCTTTGTTCCATTGTAAATCGGAATAGCTGGCGCAATCGACTCATAATCAAGAAAATAAAGAGGATAGGGGAGTGATTTAAGCGTAGTCGCTATCTTCCCTGTCTCAATTATTGGTTTCCCGCTCTTGGCTGTTAAAATCTGATTCTCTTGCGCTGTTGATAGCGGAAAATCATTAGGTATATCGCATATTTCCATAATCCCCATGTCCAAGAGGTTTGTCAGCTTTCTCTCGTTTATTCTCGTAAGATTGTAAATGGAATAAGGTGGAATATCCTTGAAACAATATTCTTTGAAAGGGCATTCATAAGGTTTTTTGCACTGTTTCAAAATCTTTATCGTTGGTTCTTCTGTATCCTTGGTTATTTTGATCGCTTTCGGTATGTCCACTTCGATACTGTTTCTTAGATTGTCGACTTGCTCTGTGATTTTTTCTATCGTTAGTAGTTTCTTCGGCTCAATCTCTCCGTTTTTTACATATTCGTTGTTTATGTGTATCAAGTAGGTATCTCCGATTTTGAATCCACCTTTTTCAAAAGCTATTTTCTGGAAACACAAGTCGGCAATATGTTCGTCTTTTACTTCGGTTGAGGATTTAACTTCGTAAATATCCCATTTGTTCCCGTTCTTTATGAAAATATCAGCCATAGCCCAAAGCCCTTCCGCCATTACTGAAGCTTGATAAATAACCTTTTCTCCATTTGCGATTAGCTCCTTTGTTTTCTTGTCTCCATCAGAAAACACATCTTCAATCTCAACACCTTTTGGGAAAAGCTCGCGTGCGTAATTCTCCACCTTGTACCCTTGCTCGAATATCGCTTCTTGTGATGTAGATGGTTTTGGTTTGAGATCCTTTCGGTGTTTATAGAGCCACAAGCATTTCTTGCATTGTAGGTAGCGAAGGTAATCGGATTTGGATAGCATTAAATTAGTTTTCTTTTAAGTTGCCCTCTCAATATATCAGTTCTTTTCTTGAAAAACTCTTTGAAGTTATCAAATCCTATGGAAAGCCCTTCTGGTATGTAGTTCTTTTGCATGTATTCTTTTTGTTCCTGTTCGTTACCTTTAAAGTATTTCAATATCCATTCTTCAAATTCTTGATTTGATTTTTCTTCATTTGGCAATCCTTCTAATAATTGAATATTCCCGATGTTGTTAACATTATCCAAATAGAAATCTATATCTGTTTCGCTAATCCCTTTTTTCCTCAAAAACTTTGGGTTGAACAAGCTTCTTGGATAAATATGGTCTTGGTGGAACCTATTTCTGAAATCCAAGGTAGGGTAGAGGACTGACAGCACGGAGAATGTATGGCTCTGCCCATATTTTGAATTAAGAAGAAATTCGATGTCGTCTTCATTGAAGATTATTGATTTTGTCGTCCCTTTGAATTTTGCAACGATTTCTTCTAACGGGAATCCCTTAGAAGAGTCTTGGAGTATTTTGCGTAGTGGTCGAAATACATTATCTGGTTGACCGCTGAATACTCTTTTTAGGAGAGACAGAATCAACCATTTTTTGATTTTAGTTCTATCGTCTTGGTAATTTCCCGATAAGACGAAGTTATCAGGATTTCCATTCTTTAAAATGTAGTAGGCTATGGGTATAACCGTTGCGTTAGATACCAGTGTTTGGAAGTTGTATCCGAAGCTGGCAATCAGTTCTACGGCAATTCTTAAGGCTTGCATCATTTCTCCCCATTTGGCTTCTATTATTCCCATGTTCTCCGAATTGAAATTGTCTACCTTGAAAGTTATGTCTTTTATGTCTGACAAGATTAGACAACTTTTTAACACGAAATCTTTGTCAAAAGTGAATCCGTTACCTGTTTGGTTTATTTCATCTACGAACGAGTTGATTTCTTCTCTGGCATCTCTCGTTTTCCATTGAGCTGTTGCTATAGAGAGTAATAAATCTGAGTAGCTCAATATCGTTCCTCCGCTGTTTACCCTTATGAAGATATTTAAAACCTTATCCAGTTCTTGAGATGTTTCCAGATAATAATTTATTATTTTCTTTTGAGTAATTACTTCGAATAGATTGAACAAGCAGTCTTCGGGAAATTTGGTTTTGAATAGATCATTTTTTCTCAAATAGGCGTTGATTTCCAGAAAGCCGTTAAATTCCACGATTTTTCCGACCTCGAACCAATGAATGGTATCGTTTGAATTAGTAGCTTCTTCCTCGGTTAAAAAACGAAAGTCATATTTCATGGCAAAAACATCGGACTCCGATAGCAGATTTAGGTACAGTTTCTTTTTTGGAAAAGCTTTATCTGTTTTTGTTCTCTTTCTATACAGCTTGAAAGAGTAAGTACCTTTTAGTGCGATGTATATGGCTGTTAACCTT
This sequence comes from Candidatus Altimarinota bacterium, assembly GCA_041666465.1. Taxonomy (GTDB): domain Bacteria; phylum Patescibacteriota; class Gracilibacteria; order UBA1369; family UBA12470; genus XYC2-FULL-41-22. The sequence continues at coordinate 1,272 of JBAYGX010000006.1, read as the reverse complement.
TGTTGCCCATCCAAAATAGATACGATACCTTCTTCACCAGTGATATTGGCTTTAGGGTTGTGAGTATTATCTCTTTCGTGATAATCCCGTATAAACTCATAAAATTGGAAATCGTTTACTTTGTCTTTGCTTACTTGCCAAAACAAGAATGATCCTATTGGGTAGCCACGCATTAATGAGTCGAATAATTCCGTGATTTGTTTTGGCTCCCATACGAATTCCCTCTGGATTGCTGGCAAGAGATACTGTTTTTTGTGAACTTTGTTGACAACTTCTCTTATTGTTATTGGGAGCTGAAATGATGCTTCTGATATTTCCATAATTGATTTACGGGTTACATAAAAATGGACAACCGGTGCGCATCACAGACGGTATGCCAGAAGGCTTTCCCAATCGTGATTTCCGGTTGCCCATCTCTCTCCACGATCGGGAGCCGATGGGCTTTTTGGAAATCACTTCTGACCTATATGTCTGCGATGCGCATCTCAACTATATCTGAAGGGGTTGCTCTAGGCAACTGAAGATCCCGAATGTAGTAGAATAGACTTCACTATCTTCTTAAAACAAAAACAAATGCTAAAAAAACAATCCAAATATGGGCACATATCTGTCGGCAAAATCAAATTAAATAAGGACAGAACTCTAAATTTTACTATCAGTTTTACTGAGGATGAAGAGGAGAATGAAATATGTTATGAAAATGCAGTAAGATATATTATAAATAAGATACCTAACCTAAACCTATGTCACTCCCAGAAAAAGCTATAAAAGAATTTCAAGAGATTTATAATAAAAAAAACGAGAAGAAGATGTCTTTTGATGAAGCATCTGAAGCGGCTCATAATTTGGAAGGGCTTGTCCGTCTGCTTTATGATTCAGCTTTGAGAGATGTGCGTAGGAATGAAAGGCTTAAAAAAGAACCAAAGGGGTTCCATTTGGACGATGGGGAAGGATATACCTGCCCAATCTGTAAATATACTATGTCTTATCAAGAAACATGGTATGACAAACGGGGCATGAAGTGTATTCATTGCCAGAAAGCTCTAGATAAACACGTTATCCCTGTTTCTGTTCTGAAGAACGACAAATCTTGGTATTCGATGCATGATTTTAGTTATTATTTTGGAATCAAATCTCAAAGTATTCGTAAACTTGTCAGATTAGGAGAACTAAAATCTAGAATTATATATGGTCCGAATGATAGCATCAGAGCTGAAATATTTTTGATAAAGGATAATCTGGATGTTTTAGGGGGAAAGCCCAAATCTTATG
>JBAYGX010000005.1:0-27379 GCA_041666465.1 Candidatus Altimarinota bacterium | reverse complement strand
CGCATTCCGGTTTCAATATTACGAACAGTTTCGGACATATTTTTGTTGCACAAATTTAAAGGAGGGCAATGATACTCAAATTACCTCATCTCCTCAATAGAAAAAACGACTTCCTCTTCATTAGTTCACTAATCCTACTTCTTAACTATGTCACTTCTTCCACTTCCCCATGTCAACCAAACTCCAACCCCAGCCACCATCACACCAAGCACAACTACGGCAACCAATTTCTGAGCCGTCCCCAAAAATAAAGCCGTAGCACCGAACGCAGCACACACCGCATATATAACAAAAAGAGATTTCCTTTCCGATATTCCAGCCGCAACAAGCCTGTGATGGAAATGCCTTAAATCACCCCTGAAAGGAGATTTTCCCTCAATCACTCGACGCGCAATCACCCACGCAAAATCGATTAACGGCAAGCCCATAACCAAAAAAGCTGTCGCAATTTTTCCTCCCGACAAAATGGCCAAAACCGCAAGCATATATCCAAAAAACATACTGCCGGTATCCCCCATTAGAATTTTTGCAGGAGAAAAATCAAAAAACCAAAACGCCAGTGCCATACCAACAACGGAAATCGCCAAAATTGCCGTTTGCGTCTGATCAATCGCATGGAAGTCAGGTCTAATCGCCAACGCAAAAATAGTCGTCGCCGCAATTACCGTAACACCACTCGGCAATCCGTTAAGACCATCAAGCCAATTCATAGTATTCACCATCGCAAGAATCCAAACAACCGTAACGAAAAGCCCGACAAACGAAACTGAAACCAAATGCACCCCAACCCCAAAACTTATATCCAATCCGCTCAAATCGATAGCACCTCCAAACGGATTCGTCACATGATCAACCCTCACTCCTGACAGAACTACAACCAACGCAGCCAATCCCTGTGCCATCAACCTCGGCCAAGGCGACAGAGCTTTCAAATCGTCAATAAGATTCACAATAAGTAAAATTAACGCTCCCAAAACAACTCCGGCAATCTGCAAATTCCAATCAGCAAAAAATCCTACCACAACCAAGAACACAATATAAAAAATCACCCCACCGGCATACGGAATCGGCGCCCTAGTTAATCCATATTTATGCGGCTTATCCATCATCCCAATTCGCGGAAAAACCTTAAGCGCACCCCAAGTAAGCGCAAGACACATCACAAACGAAACCAAACCCGAATAAAGATAAATCATCTTCATAAGGAGATTTTAACACAGAATTACAGAGAACAGAATTGCAGAAAAAATCCCCGCTTCAGTCTACAAACTATAACCTATAAGCCTACATACACCCTCCCCCGAAAATCAACATTAACAACCTTATTCCCCAAAACGCTTTTCTCGAAAACAACCCTAATCTTCCCTTCTCTAATCCGATAAAGGCCTTTAAAACCTTTCAGTTTTTTCACATCTAAACCATTCAACTGCCCACAAATCGCCCTCTTAATCAAAACCGCAACCAACTCGCGCTCTTTTGCACTCAATTTAGCCAAGAATTTCTGAATCTTATCCATTTAATCTTTCAATTGTTTTTAAAATCTTTTCCGTATCAAGTCCTTTCTCGCAATATATTCCAAACCCGTTTTTGTCCTCATAAAACACAGTTTCATCTTTCACCAAAGGCTTGATAAGCAAACCATCATCGGTTTCCTCGGCTATAAAATTCTTCGTTCCGAATTTCATCCTCCATTTCTTGGGGAGAGTTATCTGACCTGTATTAAACATAGACAACGCATATTGCATAATGAATTTAGTTAAATTGATTAATCTAACTAAATTATATAAAAACTACCAGACCAAGTCAAGTAAACCACACGCACATTAAAAAAACATGAAAAAAGCGCAAGAAACGGTTGCCTTTCAAGCAACCGCTTCCTACCTGTTAGCTGTAAGCTGACAGCTTCCCTACCTCACAACACTTCAACAGACTCAACTATCTTTTGATGAACCCATGAATCACTATCGTATCCGAAAACCACAATCCCCTCTTCAAGCTCAAACAATTTATATTCATCTATCGTCCCGTCAGGATTGGATAATTTATAAATTACATATCCATCCCCGACTTCCTTGCTATTGGAAACTCCATCTAATCTTAAACGCTCATAAAAATCCACCCATGATTCATCTTCTTCCCTACCGGCATTCATATCATTCCAAGCCTCCAAGTAAATCTGATATTTAGAATATTCATAACCATCTGCCGGTCCAATTATTGTCATATCATCATAATAATCTCCAAATCCCATCATTTCCCCTATCCAACCCCAATCTGAAGGCAACAAAACTGAATATCCATAAGTTTGATTCACATAAGTTTCCCAATTCGCTTCATCTTCCAGATAAGACAAATCCAATTGGACACCAAACAATTCCGTATTAACATCAGCTATCTGCTTCTCAAAAGAAGTTATTAACTCTTCAGGTAGACCTGTATAAAAATCATCTCGCTCCGAATCATTCATCTTTTGACCATTTTCATAATAACATCCGGTCTCCGGATACAATTCCGGCCAATCGCTATAATCAGCATACTCAACCAACCCATAAGTTTCAGGATCAAAAACCCCCCCAACCTCATTTTCATCAAGATAACGATATTCAATATAATAACGAGTATCGGCAATCTCCCCATCATAGTAATGCTCCTGTTTATTTAACAAATATGTATCTTTATTGAAAAAATATTTCATCTCCTGATTTTCAGGACTCCAATAAGCCGGCAAGGTAAAAACATATTCATCATCCGTAACTTCATATTGGATTTGATCTGAATCAATAAGGCTTGAAATAACATCTTTCGCACTATCGGTAAAAATCATAGCCTGATCCAACTCCTCAAGATACACAGCATCAAGGCTGTAATTTTCATCAACAATAACTGACTCTTCATCTACGCCACCCCACATCTCATATTTCGAATAATCATCAACGGCAACACGCAGAAACGATCTATAAACAAAGGAATCATCTTCAATTAAGTCGGTACAAACAAAACTACCATTTGGGAAATCATTACGAACATATCTGCCATCGGCCAACAACATATCATACCATTTCGTACCATCCGAATACTCATCAATACGCAACACGCTTCCATCGGGAGCATAATAACTATACATAATTGTCTCGTCGGAACTCTCGGCATCAACAAATTTAAACACTTCATATAAAACATTAGTCTGCGAATTATAATTCTCGGCGGCTTGATCCAAAAAAGCACGAACAGGGTCGACATTATTCAAAAATCCATAATACAAAACGCCCATAAACAAACCCAGAACACCAAACGAATAAACGATTTTCATACCGAACCCAAACGACTTGCGAGAATATTTTTTCATTAATTTGGCTTCTAACGAATCGACAAACAATTTATCCGGTTCATGATTTAATCTATACATTTTAAAGAGGTTAAATGATTTTTTAAAGTTGAAAGCCCTCTGGAAATATTAGACGCAACATTAATCTCCGACATTTTTAAAACTTCAGCAATTTCATAATTCTTAAGCCCACCGGAATATCTAAGCAAAATCACACTCCTTTGCTTATCGGGCAACATATGAATATATTTCAAAATCTCGTCTGATGTTTCTTTTTGATATGCAACTTCATACGGCGAAGGTTCTTTTGAAGGTAAAAGATCTTTTTGATCATCAATATTGATAAAACTTGTGATTTTTTTCTTGAAGAAAAACTTATTCAAATTATTTTTCGCTATCCGAAAAAGCCAAACCTTAAAAACCTTAATTTCATCCGATCTTAAATCGGAAATTTTTCTCAAAACAACCTCCCAAGTTTGACTGGTAAGATCTTCCGCATCTTGTTTATCCCTTAAATATGAATAGAAAAAACTATAAACATTCTTTACATACATTCTATACAATTCCGAGAAGGCCGATTGATCATACTTTGCCTGAGCAACAAGATTTTCCATATTTTTTCATAAATAAAAAAAGTGTACCGCAATTATACAGATACTATATTGAGGAAAACATTGCATTACAAACCATTACAAATTCTTATACACCTTCAAACTCCCCAATTTATTATCATATCTCAAAATACTCACCAACTTTCCATCATAATATCCGGAAACATAACTCCCCTCAAAACTCCCTCCAACTTTAATCCTTTGCCCTCTCATAATCCTATCATAATCGGCACGATTCAAATCCATTCTCGCCCATCCTTCCAAAACATTATCCATCGGTATCAACTCAATGGTTTCCGCCTTAAGATTTTCCACCTTAACCGCATTCTCCAAATCAAACTGCCCAACCCTGGTCCTCCTAAGCCCACCCAAAAACCCAAAACAACCTAACTTCTCACCCAAATCACGAGCGATAGATCTTATATAAGTCCCACTTCCACATCGTATCTTGCAATTCACAACCGGCAACATCACAGGATGCTCCATCCCTTCAAGTAAAATCCCATAACCATACTCATCAACCCTAAACCCAATGTCCGTAATATCATGAATTTTTACTTTTCTCGAAGGCAATCTGACAGGCAACCCTTGTCGCGCCAAGTGATAAGCCCTTTCGCCATTCACTTTAATAGCCGAAAATTGCGGTGGCACCTGATCAATCACCCCTTTGAACTTCTCCAGTTCAACCATAACTTTTTTCAAATCCAACTCGGGTTTTTTCTCCTTGTAAATCGCCTTAATATATTCCGGTTTATAATCAATAGTACCCTCCGCATCACAAGTATTACTTCGTGCACCAAGAACAATTTCGGCATAATATTCTTTATCCATAATCATCAAAAACTCATTCAGCTTGGTAGCTCGCCCAATTGCAATCACCAAAACCCCAGTAGCCATAGGGTCAAGAGTCCCCAAATGACCAATTCTTCGTTCATTAAGAATCTTCCTCAAATCAGCAACTATATCAAAAGAAGTTTTGCCTTTCGGCTTATCAATCACAAGAAAACCATCCATCATAATAAAATTAAAGTATAATTAGCAATTCGGTATTCCGTATTCGGAATTCGGAATTCGGTATTCATCCCCCAATCTCCACATCACTTTCCTTACTCAAAAACTCTCTTGCGATTTTCCTATCATCGTGCGGAATTTTACCTTCTCGAGTCATTTGAAATTCTTCCGCTCCTTTTCCAGCAATAAGTATTGTATCACCTTCACGCGCCATAGACAAGCCAAGACGAATTGCTTCTCTCCTGGAAGGCACCTTCCACAACCTATCTCCCTCCTCACGTTTAATGCCACCTGCGATCTGTTCTATTATTGCGACATTATCCTCATCATAAGGATCATCATCGGTCAAAATAATATCATCACAACCATTATTTGCGACCTCTCCCATCACAGGTCTTTTCGCCTTATCTCGTCCACCTCCTGTCGCACCAAAAATCAAAATCAACCTACCGGTCGTAAGAGGTCTAAAAACATCAATCAAAGCCTGCAAAGAATCCGGAGTATGAGCATAATCGACAATCACAGAAAAAAGCTGCCCACAATCAACAGGTTCCATTCGCCCAGGAACAGCCGTACATCCTTCAAGAGCAGTTTTGATTGTTTGAAGACCTATATGTTCAGAAACCGCAACCGTAGCAGCAGCAGTAGCATTATAAACATTAACGACACCGGGAAGCGAGAATTGGATCTCCGCCTCACCATTCGGAATCGCATATTTAAATTTCGAACCATTCGGTAAAGATTTAACATCTTTTGACATATAAATACCTTTCTTAAGCCCAAAAGAATATTTCTGATCAGCGGGAAAACGCAGAAAATATTCAGATGCTTGATCATCCGAATTTACAACAAAAATCTTCGGCACATTTGATTTCCTTTGAGATCTGTTTAACTTATCAAAAAGCATACCCTTTGCATCACGATAAGCATCAAATGAACCATGATATTCAAGATGATCTTTTTGCAAATTGGTAAAAACCGCCGTATCGACATTCACACCCCATAACCTCGACTGCAACATTGCGTGAGAAGAAGTCTCAAGAATCACATACTGACAACCCTCATCAACCATCTCCCTAAGCAATCTCTGAAGTTCAAACCTGCCAACAGTCGTCTGCTTGGTTAAATTCGCCCACTTCCTATCACCCACCTGAAAAAACACAGTCGACATAACCCCAACCTTATAACCAGCCTTTTCAAGAATCTGCGCAATTAAACTGCAAGTTGTCGTTTTACCTTTTGTCCCGGTAACAGCAATAACCTTCAAATAACGGGAAGGGAACCTATAATAAAAAGCTGCAAAAATCGCCACCACCTTATAGTAGAAAAGTCTTATCGGATGTATTTCTGGTATTTGTTTTCGAAGATAATCTAACATCGGATGCCAGAGTAACGGATTTCGAGAGGTTTTTCAAGAGACCATGGGAAGCAAAACGGTCCCGTGGTCCTATTATGGATCATGCGATTTCGCCGGCGGAATTCAAGGCTAAAATTGGCATTATGTCTAGTACGCGATTCGGTCCGAATCTGTTAAGTTTACAGTCAACTGTTGCCTTAAATCATAGCGCATTTATGTAAAGACTGGCATTAACGATATCGAGAAAAATCAAAGTATCCGCTCGGTCGCAACATCCTTCGCAATTTGCTCCTTCAACTCCTCGGTATCAGAAAACTTTTTAGTATCCCGAATCTTTCTACCAACCTCAACCACAACTTTTTTCCCATAAACATCACCTTCAAAATCCAACAGGTAAATTTCACACGAATAGCCACGACCAAACGCCTCTCCCCTATGCATCACTCCACGATACACAACCCCATCCATAAAAACGCGCGTCAAAAACACCCCGGACTCGCCTTCAACATCAAGATTTATAGTGGGGAAACCCAGCTTCCTTCCCAACCCGGCACCCTTAACCACTCTCCCTGAAATAACCTCCCCCATCATCACAATCAAAACCCAAAACTCCATCGCTAAATCATTTTTCATAAAAGGCATATCGAAAAGCCCATGAATCAAAACAGCTACAAGGGCACAAGCAACAATAAACGAAATCTCACTCCTAACACGCCGGAACGCCAAAACCAAAATCGCCACCATCGCCAAGACACCAAGAAGTCCAAAATTCAACCAAATCCCAAGCAAAAAATTATGCGGATGAGGCATCAGCCACTCATAAGTTTCCATGCCATATAAATCGGCAACCTTCCACTGATATTGAGGCTCAAACTGCCCCAATCCAATACCCACCAATGGATGCTCGGAAATCATATCAACGGACGCATTCCAAATTTGCATTCTCGCACTTGAAGAAGACCTTTCCGAAAAATCCAAAAATGTTTGAAATTTTTCCGTACCAACTTGCGACAACCCGGCTAAAACAAGCGCCAATACGAGCCCGCCGCAAGCCCAAACTTTAATCTTACGAGTAAAATTTTTACTCAACAAAAACCACACCCCTAGCCCACCAAAAACTGCCAAGTATCCGGCATAAGATTTGGTAAAAAACATAGCTGCAAAAATCATAAGCGATAAAACAATCGAAATCGCACTTTTGTAATCAAAACGCCTGCGAAAAACAGACACCAATGAAACGCCACACAGTACACAAATCGGTGCCAAATAAAGCGCCAAATAATTAGCAGATTCGTACATAGCCGAAGCGCGTTGATCAAGAGTCAAATATCCACCGGTCAAAACCTGCCAAACAGCCCACAACCCTAGCCAAAAACCTGACGCAACAAGCGCCAAAATCAACAACTTTTTTTCACGATCGGATTCGACATGAGCCTTAACCATAATCGCATACAAAATTGGCATAAAAACCCATCCTTTCAGTACCCCAAGCGCAACTTTAAACGACTCAATTTCCGTACCATCAACTTTCAAAAAGCTCTTCGGCACAATAAACGCCGATACAACAGCCGCAACCAAAAACAAACCGGTAAGCCAAAAAACCTTATCGCGCATCACGCGTTGAACAACTTTTTTATTCACACCTCCGCTCAAAACCCAAACCGCAAAAATAATATAAACCGCAACCTCAACATAAGTCATCGGCACACCACCGACCGAAAATCGCAAAAAATACACAGGAAAAACCACGGGCATCATCAAAACCGCCCAATAAACCAACATTCTGATTTTTCTTAAAATCTTTCTCATTCCTTCTTTTCTTTATCTTTACTAGCTCACTATCTTCACTAGAAACTAGGTCCTATCTTCACTTCCTCAGCCCTTCAACCAACTCTCTCAGCACCCCCTCCGGATCCTTCGCCTTCACGACCCCGGAAGCCAAAAGCACACCAACCGCCCCAAGTTCAATCGCAATTCGCACATCCTCACCAGTCTTCACACCAGCCCCAACCAATAATTTACCCTTACCGACAGCCTCAACAGACCGTCTAATCAAATCAGGATTAGCTTTTGAAACAGACACATCTCCACCAATCAATTCAGGTGGCTCAACGGCAATCAAATCCGGCCCGAACTTGGCAATTTCCGAAGCCTCTTTATCATCAACAGCACAAACTATCGTGAATAAATTTAATTTTTTGGCAATTTCAACAGCAGTCTTGATATGTTCCATAGAAACTCGCCTTTCGGAATGATTGATGATCGTCCCATAAGCCCCACAACCCTTAACGGCATCAGGCAAAATCAAACCCGTACCGGCCCCGAATCCGATAGGATCAATATGTTGGGCAAAAACCGGAAGGCTGATACTCGCCGACAACATAGCCAAATCGGTCGGCTGAACTACGATTCCAAAGCTCACACCGGTTTCGGTAGCAACTTTTGCATGAGCTTTCGCAAGTTCAAGCGCCTTGGCACCTGTCCCCTCTTCATAGGTTTTGAAATTCGTGATGATGATTGGAAAATTCATATTTGTTTTTATTAATCGGTTCATATCTTATCACCCACATTCGAAATAAGAAACTCGTTCCGCCCCGTAAAACGAGACTCCACTACCAAACACAAATCTCGCGATAGCCCTTGAAACTAACAACAATTTATGGTAAAATTAATAGATTTACATAATTCGATTAGCAAAAATAACAAAAATAAATATGGCTATCTTGAAAAATTTCTTCCTGGAGATGCTCAAGGGAGAAAATAAAAGGTTCGTGTATCAACAAGCTGAAGAAGCTGCCAGAGACTACACAACCGAAGTACAACAAGAAATAGATGCAAAAAGAGAACAACTTAAAGATCGAACAGACCTTGAAACACAATTCAGAGCAATAAATACAATATTTGAAGTGGCGAAAAAAGACGGAACAACAGAAGAAGAGAAAACTCGAATAGAAGATATGATACGCACATTACTCGATACACAACTTGATGCAAGATTAATACATGAGGAAGCCCCAAAGACAAGAATACTTCCAAGCGAAGCAATCAAAGACAAATATCTGGATACGATAGCAAACGATAACGGAATGGACCTAACCGCTTTATTAAAACTTAATCCCCCAAGTAGCACATTCCATATAAAAGCAGACAAAGTAGGCAGAAAATATTGCTTAAAAGAGGATTTGGTAAGAGTAATCGTCTCAACAGCAGAACAGGCACGCAACCAACAAGAATTTCAAGCCGTCCAAAACCAATACATAACACCAGCCGGAGCACCAACACTTGCAGCAGTACAAGCGACAAAAAACGCAGCATTACAACAACAAGCCGACACACAAGCACAAAGAGTAGCCGAAACAAAAGATAGTCTAAGAACATCAATTTTATCGAATCCAAAACAATTTCTCGATGGGAAAAGCGTAAAATTACCTAGATTCTTGCGTGGAGGAGAGGGTAGAACAGATGTAAACGAATGGGCAGAACTGTTAAGAAGAGCAGACACTCAAGACCCAAATGCAAAACGACTGGTCGAAGTGATAAAAGATAAACCGCTCGGATGGAGCCCTAACGATTTAAGAGACGCCATAAGAGAAGGTGGAAACAAAAAACTTAGCTTCAAAGATATAACCAAATCGGTATTCGAAGAGAACGAAAACAAATTTTTCAAAACATACGAATCAAATTCAACAGAGATACAAAAAATCCAGCCTGATTTTGATAAAACAAACGAAAAACTACAACAAGCAACACAGGCAAAAGCAAATGCAGAAGCAGAATTGGAAAAAGCACTAACACCAGAAGATAAAAAGCCATTACGACGACAACCCGACGAAACACAACAGGCATGGGAAGACAGAATCCCAGGAACGGAACCAGCAATAATCGCATTAATAGAAATTACCAGAACAGCAAACAGAGAGATTAAAGAGGCGGAAAGCGCCCCAGTTAGAGCAGAATATGAAAGACTTACCAAAGATCAGAAAAAACGCGAAGACTTAATGGTACAATCTTTCGAAATACTCCAAGCGATGGAAAACATTGTGGAAGGAGAAGCCTTACAACAACAATCATATCAATTTGAATCGCAAGAAGGACTTCATACGGAAGCAGTAGAAAATCCAACGGATACTTACGACATAGATCTTTTACTCGCAGGACAAACCGTAGAAACGCTTGAAAACACAAAAGGACTCGGGACAACAACGGCAGTAATGGAAGAAGTGAAAGAGGTATTCGCCTCAATGGGAGCCTCCGAAAAACAGATAAAAAACATGGATGCGGGGTTTGTATTAAGATTGATTACAGCCTGCTACGGGATGGAACAATTGATCAAAAACGGGAATATCGTCAAAAACGATCTTGATGGAAATTTATATTTAAAAATACTGCCATCAACATTCAATGAGACAGTAACCGAAGAACCTAAATTCCAAGCAATATTCGCAAGCCTTGATGTACAAAGAGGACAGGTCGAATTCGACAGAGAAGCTGCAGATAATTTCAAAATGGAAATGTTATCACGGGGAGATCAAACGGCATATGCAAGGGAACTGGCAACAAGAGCTTTTGCAAACAGAGGAGAAACTTTAAGCATGGAAGAAATCGAAGCTGGAAAAACCCTGCGATACAACAAAACAGATAGGCATCTCTTGGCAATGGTAAAAGATGCGGAATCCGCATTGGAAGACCTGGTAACACACAGAAGATATTTCGACACCGGAGCGGATGGAAAAGATAGATTACAAGGAGACAAGTTGCTTTCGGATTTGCAATATTTCCTGAATACGGGAGTAGACAACTACTTCCAAGACGAAAACCTGGATACAGTAGCAATCCTGGAAGCGAACGGAATCCGTATAACAGAAGGAGATTCAACCAAAATCAAAGAACTTGATAAAAAACTGAAAGATCTCTCGGAAAAGGCAGCAAAAATAGACGAAAAAATCGCGATTCTCGAAGCCAGACAAGAACAACATGAAACCGCGGAAAGAATCGCGGAAATCGCCGACCTAGAACAAGAAAAAGAAGATTACATAACCCCGGAAATACTAGAATTAGGAGAACAACGCATGACAACAATGCGCCCGTACATAGAAAGACTGAAGACCAAATTGGCGCTAACACAAACCGATACCAACCCGGCTCAATTAAGCGATTATCAAAAAATCTTCATACAAAACGGCTACGCGATAAGCGGAGGCAGACAGATGGATGAAATGTTAACAATAGAAGAACAAAAACAGGCTATTATAGACAAATATGCGGACAATCCAGTAGTAAGCGACATATTCGGTCAACTTGAACAATCCGGAATAATGAGAACCATATCTCCGGGACAACTTGAAGGAACAGCACAAGCTGTAATAAAAGGACTCGAAGACGGAATACAAATAGAATCACAACCTGATGAAACAACAGGAAGCAGCCATTTCTTATTCGCGGTTGCCGGAGAGATTATATCCACGGAAGGAGAAGGCATAACCGGAGGAAGAGTCGGAGTTGGAATACCTATAAAAACACCGATACCTGGAATAACCTTCAACATAGGCGTTGGAGGAGGATATACATCACAAGGAATCGAAGGTGGAATCGGGATAGGAGGCACAGGAACATTAGAACTCGATCCAACGGTAAGGCTATATACAAGTATGAATGTTGGAGCTGGATTCCAAGGTACATCGCTTTATCTAGGACCAACCGCATCCCATGTATTAGAAGTACAGAGCGGAACATGGAACCTATCTGCAGGAGTACATGGAGGATTCAAAATAAACTTAACCGAAGGCGCTATAACTCCAGCCGTCGCAGGCACAATTGGAGCTAAAGTGGATTTGGACAGATACAGAGAAAGAGTATTGGGGATAGCAAGAAATATGACTTGCACGGAATTAGTAGGAGATAACACACTAACAATGGCAGACAAAATAGAGGTCATAAAAACAATGCCGGGCTTCAAAAACTACGCAACAGAAATGGCAAGCAAGAATATATCACCAAAAACTCAAGAAAGAGTCTTATGGGATATGTACACCGACTATGCTCAAAATGTACAAAACACAACGGTCGCCAACATGAGACCTCCTTTGGTAACAGGATTCAATATATCAGTATTCCCTGTTCCACCATTCGTACTGCCAATGATAAGCTTCGCTTTTGCAGGAAAACCAAAAGTTTATTTCTCAGTTCCGGCAGATCCGAATGCATTATACACAGCTTCGAATGAAAGTTTACAATCAAAACTCGCAGAAGAAATAGCAAGACAAGGCGGAACACCTCAAGTCATAATCGATGCGGAAATCCTCGCTTCATCAAGATCATTAAGCTCTTTGGGATACGGAGAAGGAGAACCTTATATAGTAGCACGGGAAGAAACAACTTTCGGAATAGACCAATTGTTAAGCGGTGAACTTGAAGCATACAATAGAGGATTAAACCCAAGCGGAATCAATTTGGAATCCGGAACCGGAGCACAAGAAGGTTTAGTAAATCTTCAACTGCAAGGTATGCGAGGAAATGTCGACATAAGAATAGATCCGAGCATGAACGGAAAACTTATTGCCGGGGATCGAGAACCTCCGACAAAAAATGACCTTTTCTTGGCTCTGGAACATTTACAAGGACAGAATTTAATCATAACACGCGAAGAGTTCATCACTCCAAGAAGAGAAGGAGGCGAATACAAGCAAACCAGGATAACAATCAAGTCAAATCCTGATCCAAGAAACAACTTCCAACAATTCGAAGATCTAAACAGCGGACTTGTTTCATTCAGAGATAATAGCAATTTGGATATCCACAGCGGAACCCAGGACAACATACTTACATGGGAAGAATATGTAGAACAAAAAAATCAGCTCGTCGAATCCGGTCTGACAACCATAAGATTCTCCGAATACCAAACAAAGATGGAAGCGTTCCGTGCCAAATATATAAGAGATGCTGAACCGGAATTAAGAACAGAAGAACTCGCAGCATTTGCAGTAGAATTCTACGAAACAAACGAACTATTATGTCTAAACGCTCGTTTATTTGACGAAAACATAGGAGAAGATTACGAAAAACTGATTACAGCAATAAATACAGCTTTGGGCTACAAAGCAACCGGATTGGAAATGGGATATATTTTAAGCGTAATCAGAAAACAAACTTACACACACAAAGACAGAGATCTAGAGGAACAAGCAAGATATAGAGAAAGAAACAAAACCATCTTCACAAGAATACTTGTCGAAAAATATGGAGAGGAGACAGCGACTCAACTTCTCAAAGACATAGAAGCGAACGCAGGAAGAACAATGCAAATACCTGCAACAGCTGAAATATACACGGTAGTAGCAAAAAAAGGTGCTGAAGGATTATGCTTCGACACTATGCAAACCGCAGAATTGAGAAATGTAACAGACTATTCAACCGATTCGGTAATGAGAGCCAGAATCCTATCACAACTAAGACCACTTCCTGCAGAAAATAAAGAATTCATGAGAACATCGCTGTCATTGGAGACACGAGATCAATACTACATATTGAAAGGACCGGATTCGGCAATAAAACTGATGGAAATATACGAAGACCCTACAAAACTTACACAACCGGCCTACAAACAAGTTTTTGATGAATTCAAAGCACTGGTAACTCAATTAAGAACATCAGAAATAACAGGATTACCGGTACCAATTACAACAGAATATGGAGCGCAACTGCAAATAACCATGTCGCCGGAAATATATGGTGGAAGCCTTGAATATTGCGACAACCCAACAGTAGTCATAAACGAACATATGAAAATCGGACTCGCTCCGGGCATAACAGCTTCAGCTCTCGAAGTCACATTGCAAAGATTACCGGCAGAAGTTAGAAAAGATATGTATGAATTCTTGACAGGAGGGACATATAAGAGAGAGACACCACCTTCTAGCGAAAAAGGCTCATTGGCAGCAGTCGACGATGAACAAATCGACCCGGAAGAGTTCGATCATGATGTAGGTGAATTCGAAGGAGGAAACAGCACGGATACGCCACCAGATGATGTATTCGCAGATGATGGGAATACAACAACTACTACAACAGGTCCACGCATACTACCAGCTGGATTGAGAACACACATACCACCAATAATAAAAAAAGACTAAAATATGAAAAAATTTATTACAATCGTATCATTAACAATTCTTATAATGTTAGTTATTGGCGGATGCACAAAAACCGATAATCCAAACAATACAGAAAAACCGGCAATAGACAGAACGACAGAATCAACAAATATTGAAACAATACCTTCGTTTTTAACAGAATAAAATGAAAAAAACATTCATACATCTCATATTGGGATTGCTAATCACAATAGGATCATCAATAACGATAGCGCACGCTTCAAGTGACGAATCTGAAATCGAATTGGATTCATCAGATGCGGAACAAACAATTGTCTGCGAAGACCCATTGGACGCAACTCATGCACACGGATATGAAAACACTACGGAACCTGATGACGGATATAGCAGCTATATGGTAATCCACAGATTTAGAATATACCTACATGATGACTTCATGGATCATGTAGACCTGGATAATTTAGAATGTAGCGGTTATGACGAATGGGTATCATGCGACGGAGGATATAGCGACGGATTTGGAGGAACAACAGTAGAAATAGTACAAGGAGACCACTCATCAGATGCTGTTTACGAAAATTACATAGAATGGACATATGGAACAGACGATTCAACGGGAAAACCTCTCGTCCCAGGAAAAAACGACTATGATGGAGACGGACACACAGACACAACAGCAGATGACAGAGACATGGGAGAATATGTCTACTTCAATTTCAAAGATGGAGAATCTGAAGGAGAAGCGACAACGACATCGGCAATTTATGTAAAATTCTGGATGTATGACCAATCATCCGGAGATTGGAATGAATCAGAAGAAGATGGCGAAACATCAACTCACTGGAATAATCACACAAACACGGTAACAACGAACTACATCTGCGAATCCCTCTTCTGCGCCGACCTCGAAATGCTTCCAAACTCACTAACAGCTGAAGAAGCTGAAGGGAAAGTAAATGTAACAATCGACGACAATCCGGCAACAGATGGGACAGACTGGGAAGATGCTCCGGATTTCGCAGGATATAAATACTGGGCACTTAATTCGGCTGGAACAACTTCATCCGGAAATTTCCGAGAAAACTCATTGAGTGCATATCCAGGAGACACCGGAAACCCTTTGGAAACAGACGACACTTCAGTCTATTACTATGACGGAACAGCTGGAGATGTTCTATATTCTTGCGCTGTAGATTCACGCGGAAACTGCTTAACTGTAGCTAATGGCGATCCATATGATTGTAAAGATGAAGTAACAAGCGAATCGGCTCCAATATTCTGCGCCGACCTTGAAATGTTACCCGACACAGTTACTCAAGATGAAGCTGACGGAACAATAACAGTAACAATCGACGATAATCCGGCAACAGACGGAACAAACTGGGAAGATGCCGACGATTTCGCAGGATATAGATATTGGGCTCTTAATGCAGCGGGGACAACTTCCGGAGGAACTTTCCGCGAAGGATACAGTTGGTGGCCGGGAGATACGGGAAATCCACTCGAAACAACAGATACGGAAGTTTATTATTATAACGGTGCCGAAGGCGACACAATTCATGTTTGCGCCATCGACTCATCCGGCAACTGTATAACAATCGCAAACGGATATCCTTATGATTGTCAGGACCTAACATCCAGTCCGGTATGCGACAGACTCGACATAACACAACCTGCCGTCTATGACGACTCCAGTTATTCAACAAGTTGTTTTGATGTCGTGGTTGAAGAGTACAACACGGACACATCTGTAAGAAATGAAACAGTCTGTTACGAAGCTTACGATGAAACGACAGGAGCAGTTACAACAACAGGCACATTTACAGATTCCGACGGGAATACGGCAATAGGAACACTTTGCACGGAAGACCATTCGGTAACTTACTGTAATGGAACAAAAGGAGATGCAATTTATGCTTATGATGAGAATTCAACATATTGCGAGGACTGTATTGATTATACGCCTGGAACTACTCCTGGAGACGACGACGATGATGATGATGATGACGACGACGATGATGATGACGATGACGACGACGATGATGACGATGATGACGATGACGACGACGATGATGTCCCACCACAAATAACCAACCAAGGCGAACTAACAAAAGAAGCCAAATCTTACAACTTCTACACGGATGGAGTCACCACAGGATATTATCAAT
This sequence comes from Candidatus Altimarinota bacterium, assembly GCA_041666465.1. Lineage (GTDB taxonomy): Bacteria > Patescibacteriota > Gracilibacteria > UBA1369 > UBA12470 > XYC2-FULL-41-22. Next base: position 10,796 of record JBAYGX010000005.1, on the reverse strand, counting down.
CCGATTCAGTAACACTCGCCCACGATCGAGATTTTATTTATTACACTCTCACCTATACGGCGGGATCATCAGACCAAACGTTAATAAAAGACGAACTTTCAACAGACATTGAAGGATATATGTCAGACGGAAGCGTAACTTCATCTTATCTTTATTATGAAGACGGATCTTTCTTAATAAGCGTCCCTGAATGCGCGGAAGACACAACAACTCCTTGTTATGAACTTGCCGACGCATCTAATCCACTCGCCGGAATCACACTTATGAACCTAGCCGACGGCAGTACGGTAACAATCACTTACACGGCGCGAGTAATTTCGGATTTGGATTGCGAAAATCCACCTGAAGATGTTTGCCTTGCCGAATACTTCACAAACCGAGCAACAGCTCAAGAAGTTGATGGATTTCAATTATCCGCGGAAACAACCGCGACAGTAATTTGTCCATACCTTCTTACAAGAAACGCAGGTGATGTTTATTTGGAAAACGAATTAATGGCTGGAACAAGCATAGTTTGCGTGGCCGAAAACGATTTCGCAAACAGCGACGGAGTTGTAATGGTAAAAGAACAAGCCTCACTCACCTTGGAAGATGTCCTCAATAATTTTTCAAGTTACATAAAAGAGATGTTCTATACCGCACAAAACGACTGGGTAGTAAGCGAAATAATCGATAATACACAAAACCATATCGCAAGAGGAACTTACAATTATCAAACAGTTTCTCCGGTAACAACATCCATGACAATTTACGCATGGTCGGATCTGGAACAACTAAGAAATTCCAACGATCCGGACGAAAATGTTTACTACTTTGACGGAACAGACATAACAGATGCCAGATTAACGCTTGGTGAATTAACGGTACCGAAAGGAACTCACACAATAATCGTAAAAAATGCCGATCTTTATCTCAACTGGGACATCCAATACGAAGACGCGAATTTCGGATTTAACTACTACCTTTACGCAAACGATGCCGACTATTCAGATCTCGCCTCTCTCGCAATAATCGTTTTGGGAGAAGGAGATATTTATGTAAGCCACAATGTTTTGGATTTGGTTGGTGTTTATTATATCGAAAACGGAGCAATGAAAAGCGCAGGAGATGTCGAAAGAAACCCGATAGGAGAACAGCTTAGAATTTACGGCTCGGTTTACGGAGATATGGACCCGATTATCCAGAAAAGCGGATTTGTCGGCCCACCTGAACTCGACCACGGCTCAATCGTTATCAGATATGACGAAAGGGTAATTCTAAACACGCCTCCTTTTATATCCGAATATGTTTCCGTTTATTCGGAAAAAACAGCCCGATGAAAAAAGTCTTATACATACTGATTTTAATAAACCTGATATTTTTAAGTATAAATTTATCTTATATCTTAAAAACCGAACCTGAAACAATAATAGAAACCGCATCGGTAACGGAGGAAACCGGCAATATTTATCTTTCACAAGAAGACCAAACATGGGCATTAAACACAACGCGCGAAACAATAAATCAATACTTAACAGATGAAACAACTTATCAGCCACAAAACATTCCAACTGTTTTCACGGAACAAACGAAAAAAATATTCATAAGTCTTTACAATCTTGAAACACACGAATTAAGAGCATGCCAAAGCGGAAATTCGTTAACAGAAGCCGCCATAAACACAACAAAAGACGGCAGATTCGACAACTTGGATTTGGATGAAATGGCAAACATCCTGATAGTAATAAATATATTAAATCCGGAAACGGAAGTAAAAGATACCGACGAATGGTCGGATATAACACTCGGTATAAACGGACTTATTCTAAAACAAGGCGAAGAAACAAAAGCAACATTCTTACCGGGAGTCGCAATATCACATAATTACGACCGATCAACACTCGTTGAAAACCTTTGCGAGAAAGCAAACCTTGAAGAAGACTGCAACACGGATTCGGAAAACAAATTCTATAAATTCACCGCATTTACATTCATGGAAGATGAGTTAAAAGGATCAATCGAACTTTATCGATACAATGTATATACGGATGATTTGGATAGAGAAAATATCGAAACAATGTTATCAACAGCGGGAGATTGGCTTGAAGGTAAAATGGAAGAAAACGGAAAATTTAAATATGAATATTCTCCTTCCGAAGATGATTACACAACGGATTACAACCTCTTAAGGCACATAGGATCAACATATTCCCTACTACTACTATACGAATATTATGGAAATGAAAAATACCTGGAATCCGGCAAAAAAGGAATAGATTATTTCATGACATATGCAGTAGCCGAAAACGAAATGCTGTACATAGAAGACGATGGCGAAGCCAAGCTCGGAGGAGCCGCTTTGGCGATCATAGCACTTGAAAAATATCACGAAATAACGGGAGACGAGAACTCATTGGATTTGGCAGAAAAATTCGGCAAATTCATTCTAATCATGCAAAAAGATGATGGTGGATTTAAAAATTATTACCCGGAAGAGAAAACCGAAGAAAAAGAAGCTTACGAAGTTTATTCGGCGGAAGCAAACCTGGCATTAACAAGATTATACGAAGCAACGGGAGGAACGGAATATTTATCCGCACTTCAAAAATCATATGCATACACAAAAAACTATTTCGATTCAACACCGGCAACCATGATGATTTCATGGGATATAGCGGCTTTTTCGGAACTATATTATCTGACGAATAACGAAAACTATGCGGATTTGGCATATGCAATGGCAGACTGGATCATAGAGCAACAATACACAGAAGAATCCGCACCTTATCAGGATTATATCGGAGCATATTCAAATCTTCGAGGAACACCAACATATTCGGAAGGAATCGGTGATGCAATCAAATTGGCAAAATACCAAGGCGATGATAACAGGAAAGAAACCTACAAAACCGCACTTAAACTCTCCCTGCAATACATCTACAACACTCAATATCGAGAAGATAATTCTTTTTATTTGGAAAATCCCGACGAGGCAATCGGCGGATTCAAGGCAAATGTATACGAAAACTCTCAAAGGATAGATCAATCTCAACATTCTGTATCGGCAATCATAAAGGCAGTGGAGAATTATGTGTATTAACAGCCACGGGAAGCGAAGCCAGCCGGTAGCGAAGCGGAGGACGGCCTGTATTATAAGGTTTGATTGCGTATGCAATCTCATTAGCGGTCCCAGTGGCCATATGATCAAGTCGTTTTGCGTAAGCAAAACTCCAACAACAACTTGTAACTTACAACTTACAACTGTTAGAATAGTTTTCCTAATTCCTAATTCCTAATTCCTAATTCCTAATTCCTAATTCCTAATTCCACCCCCACAATCGGCAACCTGATTTTCATGCATGGAGAAGACAGTTTTTCAATAAACGAAAAAATCCAAACCTGGAAACGAGAATTTGAAAAAAGATACGAAGGCGACATCAATATATCAGAACTGGATGGCGAAAAAGTAAAAGTTGACGAGATCATCACATCGATAGACTCCATGCCATTCTTTAGCGAAAAAAGATTAATTTTGGTAAAAAATTTCCTATCTGAGCAACCCGCGGAAGAACAAAAAAAACTCGTCTCACGCCTCACGCATGTGGAAGACACTTCGGTCTTGGTCTTCTACGAACTCACATCTCCAGATAAACGCTTGAGCTTATATAAATATCTCACAAAAACAGCAAAAATTTACGAATTCCCATCTTTAAGACCGGCCGCACTCAACAAGTGGATAACAGAACGAGTCATAAGCAAAAATGGAAAAATAAACACCCTCGCCGCATCTTATCTTGCAGAACAAATAGGTCCTAACCTATGGAAATTGTCATCCGAAATCGACAAATTAATAAGCTACACAAACGGTCAAGAAATCACATCAAAAGATATTGATATCCTCACTCGCGCAAGTGCCGAAACAAGTATCTTCAAATTAACCGACCAAATCGGCCAACGCCGCACGACGGAAGCTATAAGAACCCTAAACGAACTCATCGACGGTGGTGAAGAACTCATGTATATATTCGCCATGATTGTCCGCCAAGTCAGGATTCTGATTGAAGTAAAAGATATGTTGAGAAAAAGTCTAAACCGCCAACAAATAGTCGATCGTCTCAAAGCAAACCCATTCGTCGTCACAAACGCCATGGCGCAAGCGCGAAATTACGAACCGGAAACTCTTAAACGAATCCACGGCAAACTCCTCGAACTCGACACCAAGATGAAGACCGGCAAAATAAACTTCTCAACGGCACAGAAAAATCACTATCTGTTACATATTGAGAAATTGATTGTAGAAGCAGGCCGGTAGGTCGCCGCAGGCGACCGGACGGCCCATACTATAAGATCGATTGCGTATGCAATCTCCTCTTGAAAGAAGTCAGCAGATTGAAGAGAATCAATTCAAACATGTATTTCACTATGTCACTTCCCCTACTTCCTTCGGCTTAAACACCCTCTTCCCTTTTTCAAAACCCATCTTCCCACTATCCCCATAAAGAGTCTGCCATCTTCGCTGTTCTTCTTCGAGATGAGTAACAAATGAAGGATCCCCATACCCTTCATTAACTGCAATACGCGCTTCATAAAGATTTGACAAATTCTCATTACTGGCACGCTCAACAACATCTTTTTTGAAAGTATCAGCCCACCACTGCAAAACTTGAGAAAAGGCATTTTCAACCGCACTAGCCAATCCACGCCCACGATATTTAACAATTACTTTTGATCCAACCTCAAACCTATCATAAGCACCCTCAACATAAGATATGGTTGAACGCCTTATGCCAACCATTTCACCATTTTGATTCTTTGCCATCAAAACATGCCTTACACCAACACCACCGGAAACAACCGGCTCAACATCCAAAAAAGTATTTCCATAATTAAAATTATAATAACAAGTCTCGCAAATTAATTGCCCACCATCTCTCATAGGAGCCATAAATGTCGGACCTTGATGCATACATTCAGCCGGCACATCAGCCAAAGGTGTAATCACGTCATCGACATACTGCTCCCACTCGGCACAAGCTCTTTCCTCATATTTTTCCTGTCCGTCAGGTCCTGGCATAATAAACAATTTTATATCTGTTAATTATACCGGAACAACTGATAACTGACAACTGGTAACTAACAACTTAAAGAGGAGAACCGTTTCCAGCTCCCCTCTTCACTATGTCACTTCTTCCACTTCCCCCACTTCTTCAATACCCCCTCAAATACTCCCCCAACTCCCATTCACTCACAGTCATTCTATATCTATCCCATTCTGCAGTTTTAACTCGTTTAAACGCCTGATAAACATGCTCACCAAGCGCCTCTCTGACAACAGTATCTTTTTCCAACTTTCTCAAAGCGACAATAAGATTTTCATTCAAAGAATCGACTCCCAATTCAGCAGCTCGTTCAGTCGTTAACTCATAAATATCTTCCTCAACAGGAGCAGGAGGCATAATTCCTCTCTTCACACCATCAAGCCCGGCAGCAAGCATAACAGAGAAAGCCAAATAAGGATTTGCCATAGGATCCGGACATCGGAGTTCGCATCTTGTAGCATGAGGTGCTGTTGCAGGAGTAACCATAGGTACTCTGATAAGCGCAGATCTGTTTTTACGAGCCCATGCGATATAAACCGGCGCTTCATAACCAACAACAAGCCTCTTGTAAGAATTTACAGTCGGATTTGTAATAACATTCATAGACTTAATATGCTCAAGCTGACCGGCAACAAAAGATAATGCCATTTGGCTTAAATTATATTGATTGTGAGCATTCTCATCATAAAAAAGATTTTTACCTGTTTCTATTGAAGTCAAACTTTGATGAACATGCATACCGCTACCGCTCTGACCAGTCATAGGCTTAGCCATAAATGTCGCGAACAAGCCATATTTTGCAGCAATCGCCTTGAGAACAATTTTGAAAGTAACAGCATCATCAGCTATCGATAACGCATCACCATACTTAAAATCAATCTCGTGCTGACCCGGCGCACATTCATGATGAAGAGCCTCAACCTCAATTCCCATCTGATCAAGAGCAAAACTCATATCATTTCTAATTTCAATCGCCAAATCATTCGTCTGATCGAAATACTTGGCACGATCATTTGGAAGCGGTTTCAATTGACCTTCGTCACCTTTTTTAAACAAGAAAAACTCCAATTCCGGACCGGTATTAAATTTAAAACCCATCTCTTCAGCTTTCTTAAGTTGTCTCTTAAGAACTCCTCTCGGATCCCCAGGGAAAGGCTCACCGCTTGGCAAATAAACATCACAAATAATCCTCGCGGTCACATCTTCCCTACCCTTAGTCCACGGAAGAATAGCAAAAGTATCCAAATCAGGCTTAAGGTACATATCACTCTCTTGAATTCTCATGAAACCCTCAATTGAAGATCCATCAAACCAAACATTTCTATCTATAGCATCGCTCAATTTATGAACCGGAATCGTCAACGCTTTTACCATCCCGAGAATATCAACGAACTGCATATTCACATACTTGACCTTCTGATCTTCACACATTTTCAAAACATCATCCTTAGTAATACCTGCTCGCTTTTTATAAGCGTATTCGTTACCAACCATGTTTTTGAGGGTTAGTTTATAAAAATCTTACGAGCCAACAAATACCACAATTGATAAAAACATATAAAGATGATTTTTGAGTTGAAATTCCGGGTGTCAAAATTCGCGACAAGAACTAGTGAAATACAGCTTACGGAACGCTCCATTGCGCCTTACCATATTTTATCTTCAGGAAGAAAAACAACAACCAACCCCAACTACTTGACCACTCCCCCACATCCGTTCTACACTCCTACTGTCGGACTTTTCTACAACAAAATCCCACTTGACAATGCTACAAAAAATACTCGAAAATATAGGTCTAACGAACAAGGAAGCAAAAATTTATTTATCTATACTCTCATTAGGGTCATCTCCGGTATCAAAAATAGCAAAAAAAGCAGGACTAAACCGAGTAACAGCTTATGACATCCTGGAAAAATTGATGCAAAAAGGATTCATAACCAAACACAACAGAAAAGATTCACTGTATTTCGACGCAGTCGATCCGGAAATAATCGCACTCGATTTCCGCGCTCGCGCCCGCGACCTACGAAAATCCCTCCCGGATTTCAAACTGTTAAAAGGAGAATCAACATATCCTCAACTGCAATACTTCGAAGGCATCGAAAGCATCAAGAAAATTTATTTGGACACCTTAAACTCAAAAACTGAAATCTTAAACTATGTCGACTCAAGAAGCATCAGATTAACCTGGCCGGAATACGATCGCGAATATGTTGAGGAGAGAGTTAAACGAAAAATTTACCTCCGAGGCATTTCAGCCAATGACGAAGAAGGCAAAAGAGTAAAGGCTGATGACTGGAACTGCTATCGCGAAATCAGATTAATAGATAAAGACGCCTTCGACTTCTCGAACGAAATCAACATTTACGACAACAAAATCGCAATCATCTCTTTTTCTCCAAAACCAACCGGCATGATTATCGAAAACGAAAGTATCGTCAAAACCCAAAGAGCCATCTTCAAGATGGCTTGGGAGTTTGCAGGGAGATAAATTTAAATATTACCAATTTCAGAACTCGCACCAAATACTCTACCTCTCAATTCTTCCCTAATCATATAACGCATTGCAACAGGAACCGTTCCTGGAAATCTCATCCCGAATTTTTCCATTTGTGTCAAAGGAGCGGTACCTCCTCCATCAACCACATCAGCTCCACGAGATCTATCAACAAAAGCGGTACCTCCTCCATCAGCCACATCAGCTCCACGAGATCTATCAACAAAAGCAGAAGCACGCTGAACACGGACACTATCCCCATCAGCACTATGCTCTAATACTTTTTCCAAAAACATCTTCTTACCAGCAAAAACACCAATCTGCTCCCTGACTCTATTCCCTCCACTCCTATTATTAACAGCTTCATAAGTCCGAGTCGGCATACATTTGGAATTAAAAAATAATTTTTCAGCCCGCATATTCTATACAGCGATCCATTCTATGTCAATACATTTTCACAAAACCCACCAGCAACACCTCCAAAAACGTTGCCTAATCTACTTTTCAACCTCAACCGCCTCCATGGCATTCGCTCTTAACCGTTCTATAACCCCTTCAACACCACCTCTTTTATTAACCTTTACCAAAACTTCTTTCGCAAATTTTGAAGGTTTAGGCATAATTCCAAAATCAACCGCCGGAGTGCCATTTGCACAAACACCCCTCGCAGATCCCTCAACAACCACAACAACATCATAAGCGAATTTACCAACACTGCCTTCGGCAGATGGATTTAAACTCGTACACAGACGAACAGAAGCACCGGCTTTCTCCAAAGAACGCTGCAAATCGATATATCTTAATGCCCCTAAATCCTCTGTAGAATTAGCACGAAAACAAACCAAGGCAATACGAACACCTTGTAAACTCTCAAGACAAGGCACATCTGGAACAGGAGGCTCCTCAAAACTATCGCCTAGAGCTCCATCGACATCGCTACCAAGACCAGGATCACCTTTCTCGACAGGTTTGGGCTTCTTCAATTCAGCAAGTCTTTTCCGACTCAAAGCAAGTAATCTTTGAGCGTCACGAAAAACTTCCAACGAACTGGCTATTCTATCCGCTCTATCTCGAACCACATCAGCCAAAGGAGCTACTTCCAATACAATGTCCACTCCACCTTCAAGCATATCTAAACCAACCCGTACGGGTATTAATTGCTCTCTACCAAACCGCCTACCAAGTACTCCCCTTCTACCCTCTCTACGAACATCCCTTAACTGACCTCTTACCCTACGAGCCACGCCTTTATGCGCCTTGATTAAATCATCAATCCGTACAATCTGTGCTTCAAGCGCTGCCATTTCATAAGCCTCAGAAGCTTGCGCAATAGCATCAACATCACGTTGAATCGAAGGCATTAACGGACTACTACAAGGAAATTCTTTAAGCGCCCATTGAACAGCTCCAATTAATTTCATTTCGTCAAAATCAGGAGCCGTTAATACGCTAGCAAGCCCGCTATCCTCCAACCAAGCAAGAAAAGCCTGATCACCTGTGGAACGAACCATCCTGGCAAGCCCAATCAGTGAATTTGACAACAAATCCGGGACTTTCGAACCTTCTTGTCCTTCTTGTAATATAGGAGATTGAGCCATATTTCTGAAAATTAATTTATAAAAACTCACAACCACTACCCATTCTTAACAGCACCAACCCTCTTACTCTCCAATTTCCCGAACTCATCATTCAAACGTCTTACAAGAGCACCGGCCGTTTCATCATTTTCTGCAAAAACAGGCATTATACTTTCATCAACAATTCTCAAAAAAGCTCGACGAATTCGATCAGAAGCCAAAACTAAAACGGCATCATATTCACCAACATCCAAGGTACTCAAATCTTCCCTATCTTCAATTCTGGTAATAACAACACCTTTATCTTTTAAAATACCCATTAGAGAACCAAAAGGCCGACCAAAAACAGCAACTCTTTTACCTGTCAAACAACGGACAACATCGGGACTATCTGCAACAGATACATCTCGTCGTTCTAATACGACTGGCGCAATTGGAACTTCAGCAGGGCTATTTACAACAGGGACAACAGAACCTGCGCTTTGCTCCAATGATACAGACACAACTTTTTTAGGTCTTCTCTGCTTTCTTTCAACGATAGGAGCCACGTCTTTAGGCTCTTTTTCTTTGAGATAATCTTGCGCAATTCCCAAACCCTTAATAGCAACAAAATACGCCTGAATTCTGGAATAAATCGACCAAAGAAATCTATGTGAAAAATCCACAAGCGGATGCTCTTCTCTTCGAATAGCTTGTGGATCACCCTGTCTAATCATTTCCATAATCTCGGGTGAAACAATCCTCATTTTCTCAACAGCTTCAGCAGAAACCAGTTTGGAACGAATCAAATGTTCTTCCAAAATCCCACGAAATTGAGAAAGTTTAGAAATTCTCAAAAACAAATCAATAAGAGGACTTCCATCTGACACCCCGGAAACCGACAATGATGGAACAAGAAGCTTCGGACTATTAATCGGAGAAAAAACCAAACGCCCTTCTTCACTAGAGATAAATCTCCTGAAATCAGCCATATACTTCGCAAGCTCTGCAGGAACATCAGCAGCTTCCAAACCATCATCTTCAAAAGCCCGCCCAACAAAACTTTCAACCGTACCAAGCATCTCAATAGCAACAGTCGCTTCAACTTTTTCAAACGATTCTTTTACCGTAGCTATTTCTTGAAGCCATTCAGTCAAACGAGGATCTTCATTAACAACTTCAGTCGTTACCAGTATCGGCGATTCATCCATATCATTTGATTTATTATAAAAACGAGTCGCAATAATATGCAAAATTTCTTATTTGTCAAACAAATCATGGTGAAATGGCAATTTCTCACCCTAATCTTGCATTTTTCTGTTAGCTGTTAACTATAAGCTGTTAGCTACCCTCATCACCACCTCTTCCTCAAACTGCCTCCCTATCACCTGCATTCCGATCGGTAATCCACTTTTAGACATACCGCAAGGCACAGACAAAGCCGGTAAACCGGCAGCACTCGCAGGAATCGTAAGCGCATCAGCCATATACATAGCCAAAGGATTGGCAAGATTTTCACCCAATTTAAACGCAGGAAATGGCGAAACCGGAGCACACAAAACATCCACATCCTTAAACACCCTGTCAAAATCCTGAATAATAAGAGTCCTAACCTGCTGAGCCTTCTTATAATAAGCATCGTAATAACCTGCCGATAACAGATAT
>JBAYGX010000004.1:0-31157 GCA_041666465.1 Candidatus Altimarinota bacterium | reverse complement strand
CTTCGCCCAAAGCTCGTGATACATGCCGTGCACGCCGAGCTCATGTCCTTTTTCACTATATTCCTTAAGTTGAGTTGCGAATTTTGGTACCAAACTGCCTTGCACAAAAAGAGTCGATTTGAACTCCTGTTGCTCGCAAAAACCGTTAAAGTCCGTAAAGAATTTGCCGCAAGTCTGTTCGGTATTGTCGGTGTCACTATCATCAGCCGCCGAGCCGTAATTTCTCTCAACATCAACTGTCAAAGAACATAGAACCGGGTCAGAAAGATTAACTTTTTTCGTGTAAAGTTTTGAAAAATTAAAATATCTCCATGATTGAGAAAAAATCATATGAGGTAACCTTGGCTCGCGAAGAAAATCTTTAATTTTACTCCATACAGGTACGCCCTTAAGCGCCATCATAACGCGTTTGTAAATGTCATAAGTTTTTTCCGCGCTTGCGTCCCAAGTCATTCCTGCGCCATCGAGGATAGCCCTGCTTTGCTCGCCCATATTTTTCAGATGAGGATTGTTCATGAAAATTTCCAAATACTGCTTAATTTCATCCGCATTTCCCGGTTGCATGAGGAATCCGTTAAAATTCTCTTTAACCAATTTTGCATTATCTCCAACTTGAGTTGCCAAGATCGGCAATCTGCACGCGCAAGCTTCCATAAGAGTAAGAGATTGTCCTTCGGAATATGATGGAAGTACAAAAATATCTGCATTTTTGTACTCTTTTATCAATTCTTCACCCTCAAGCCTTCCAACAAACTTAAAAATCCTTCCCAAATGAAGGGTGGCAATAAGCTTCTTGAGTTCCTCAATTTCGTAACCATATCCGACAAGCCTGACTTCAATCTGTTTTTTTTGTCCGTCCTTGCCTAATAAATCGATTCCTTGGATTAAAGTTTTCAAGCCTTTTATCGGATCAAATCTGCCGACATAAAGGACTCGCAATATATCGTCCGGTTCTCTGTCGGCCTTAACCTTATCGTAAATCGAAACATCAATCCCATTGGGGATGACGGAGATTTTCTTGTTAATGTTTTTTAATTGCAAAAAATTCTCGGCGACTGTTATGACATGATCGTAAGATATTTTTGTAAGCAAATCACCTTCGATTTGCGCCTGAAGACCACCTTTCTTATAAAAAAGACTTGTGCCATGAACGGTATAAACAATCGGCAATCCACATAAAAACCTACCGAATCTTGCCGGATAAGAACTCAAAAAAGCATGAGCATGTATCAAATCAAACCCCTCTTTTACATGCAGTTTTCTCGCATAGAAACCCGCATAGACGCACCACCAAATACGAGCGAAAAAATTATGGAATTTCGCCTTGGGTCCGAGCCTGTAAATCTTAAATTTCCCATCCATTAATGACTCGATTTTCGGATAATTCTTTTTCGAATCATCAACCCTGATATTTCGAGTTATGAGGTGTACTTCGCACCCATAATTATTAATGAGTCGGGCAACAAGCTCTTTTGTATGCACTTGAGCTCCTCCGAGAATCGGTTCCCAGCTATCTATCATCATGCAGATTTTCCAAGGTTTGAGCATATGGAGAAGAATAACGAATTACGAATATTGAATACCGAAGAAGAAATGCAAAGGATATTCTACATTTTTGCATGTTTTTTTGCTATCTTAAAGCTGCATGGAAACCTTTCGAAACAAAAAAACAATTCTTGCGGTCGTAATAATTGGCTACAACAGCTTGCGATTTTTGAAAACATGCCTCGATTCGGTTGCATCACAAACCATATTCAAGAAAGGCCTTCTCGATGTGATTTTCATAGATAATCTCTCGCATGATGACTCAAGTGCGTTTGTGATAAAAAACTATCCATGGGTTCGTGTTTTTCAGAATCACTTCAATTTCGGTTACGCAGGCGCGGCAAATCAGGGGATAGATATTTCCGGTGCACCTTTCGTGAGCATTTTGAATCCCGATGTGATTTTGAATCCGGATTATTATGAAAAAATTGTAAAAACACTTGCCTCAAATGAGCGCGCGAGTTCGGCAACAGGTAAACTGCTTAAATACGATTTCGAAAATAATAAAAAAACAAAAATTATAGATACGACGGGCCTCTTGTTCCACGCCTCAACGCGCGTTACAGATAGGGGGCAAGGACAAAAAGACGAGAAGCAATATGACGATTATAAAAACATCTGGGGAGTCTCAGGCGCTTGCCCGGTTTATAAACGCACTACGCTCATAGAAGTTATGGAAAACGGCGAAACATTTGACGCTAAATTTTTTATGTACAAAGAAGATGTGGATTTGGCGTGGAGGTTGAATCGCAAAGGGTGGCAAGCCGTTTATGTTCCAAGCGCAATTGCTTATCACGGCAGAGGGACAGGTATAACGGAAGAACAGGGGATATTTGGTTTATTAAAAAGCAGAAAATCACTTTCTCGATTCCAAAAGATCTATTCATTCAGAAATCATCAATTGATGCTTAAGAAAAATCTCACGATACGCGATTTCATCAGACATCCATTCGCGATTACATCTTACGAAATCGCAAGTACGCTAAATGCAATTCGAGAGGGTGTGTTTTTTAAATCTTTTAAAATATGAAAAAACTCAAAATCGTTTATACGATTGCATTGGGACTGTCACTCGGGCTTGTTTTACATGTCTATGTATTAAACTTCGATAGGTTTAGTGAAACTTATATGATAAACACATCATTCGTGTCGGTTCCATTCGCGATTTTCGGTATTTCCGGATTTTTGACTTTGAAAGCAAAACGACCGCTTCTATTGGCGATTTCATGGGGGATATTGAGCATTTTAATGTTATTTGTTTTCTTTGTGATTATTTGGCCGATGTTGTAAAAATTCATCATATGAAAAAACTTAAAAATATTTATTCAGGCGCATTGTTAATCGCACTAGGATTGGTATTTTATGTGTATGCCATTAGGAAAGGCGGATTTCCTGAAAGCGACCTGGTGAACATGTCGTTCGTATGGGGTCCACTTGCGGTTTTCGGCACAGCAGGATTTCTAACATTAAATAAAAAACGACCACTTCTGTTGTCGATTTCGTGGGGTATATGGAGTGTTGTAATGTTGTTCGTTTTCTTTGTGATTATTTGGCCGATGTTGTAGCAGCGCAAGGGGAGGTTGCCTTTCGGGACTTAAGCCATGAGGCTAACAATGTAATATCCGGCAAAAGCTCCAAAAATCAAACACCAAGGTAATAGAAGAAAAATCACAGCTTTTTTTATCAAAGATTTTTTCTTAATAACATCCTTCTCGGAAGAATTTTTTATTAAAAAATAAACGCCCAAAGCACTAAAAGGTAATAACCCGATAGTTCCAATGAAACCGGCAAGGCTGAATGCGAAATTAAGAATAGTTACAACAAATTCCATGGTCGTAGAACTTTGATTCGCCACACCGCCATCGATTGGAGTAACGGGTTGATCACTGACATCAATTAACGCCGCCAATAATTTACCCATGTTTTTATTTTAAAAAAATAATTAACTATGTCACTTCTTTTACTTATAAGGAGTTTGCATACGCAAACGGCTTATATAATAAGGGCCGTTCGCTTTTGAGTTTTGCATCCGCAAAACAACTTATCATAGAGGTTCCGGAACCGTTTCACTTTCCGGAACTGTTTGCTACCGGCCTGTCCCCAACTTCTCCTACTTCTTCTTGAAAGTGCTGTAAAAATACTCAAAATCATCATACATATTAAGTGCAGCATCCGAAATCATATAAATGCTAGTTCCATCTTCGACAAAAACGGCATTATATTCCCATGTGCGATAGTCCAAGGTCGTAACGGAAACCAATGTAGCATCTTGACCATTCACTTCGATTACACTTCGCACTTCTCTTCGACTGTCTTCAAACTGATCTCCCATACTGGCAATCAAATCCTCAATTGAATGATCGACCGCGGAATAACAAGTAACATTAAAACCGCCATCTATTTCCAAATCGTCAGCAACGGAACAATCGGCACTGCTGTTATAGGCACCATGTGGCAACATCACGGAATAATAATCATTCTCGTAAGAAACCCAATCTTCACCGGACGGATATTGAATATAATCATAGAAACGATCCAGGGTAACGGCCATTTCGGCGCGATTTACATTCGCCCCCGGCAAATAAGTGCCATCACTATATCCTTCGATAACGTCCATATCATATAACTTACTTACGGATTCGGCATACCAATCTCCTTCGACAACATCGGAAAAATGCTGAATGAACCCCCCGGATGCAAAAGCTATCGATATGGTCGCTAAAATCCCGATCATTACCGCAAGCAATTTGATTGTTTTCATTTTTGAATGTTAAAAAATATTTATTATTTTATTCATTTCCCTCATGCTTTCTTAAGCATCTCATATTTTATTCGCTATGTCACTTCCCCAACTTCTTTCACTTCTTCTACTTCCCCTGACTCCTTCTCCAAGCACCTCTCCAGCGCCTTAATCGCTACCTCGAGTTGTTTTTCATCAGGTTCTCTTGTCGTAATTTTTTGCAGCCATAGACCGGGAGCGATAACGGTACGAACAAAACGAGAGTTCATATGCTTGGCACTTAATTTGAGCGCTTCATAAGAAATTCCGGCAATAATCGGTAAAAGAGCGACTCTTTCGGCAAACTTATGGAGAAAATCATCCGGCGAAGGTATCGCCGTGTAAATCGCAATACTTATCAAAATCACAAGCAAGATAAAGCTCGTACCACATCTTGGATGGAACCTGGTTTGTTTTGCGGCCTCCTCCGGTGTAAGAGCACAATTTAATTCATAAGCCCAAATCGATTTATGCTCAGCCCCATGATAAGCAAAAACTCGTTTGATATCGGGAATCATCGAAATGAGCAGCAGATATATCAAAAAGAAACTCGTTTTAATGATGCCGTCCAAGATGTTAAAAGCCCAAAAATGGTTATCCAGAAAAGGGAATTTGGAACTTGCGAATGATGCAATCCAAAGAGGCAAAAATTTAAATAAAAAAATCGCAAATGCGAAAACAAAAACAAGATACAAAAAGGCAAAAATTGCATCAATAATTTCTCGCCAAAGAGCCTTTTTGTTTACAACATGATCTTTTTCTCCGGCAATAAATTCCGAATTGGAAATTTTGAGTGCATCAAGTCCGATATACATAGATTCAAACAAATGTATCAACCCTCTTAAAACAGGTATCCCCAAAAACCGAAAGCGCTTCGTCAAACTTACGAATTTCTTTTCATGAACTCTTATTCGCCCGTCATCTTTTCTTACAGCAACGGCATAGTAATTGGGAGATCTCATCATCACGCCTTCCATTACAGCCTGTCCGCCAACGGCAAAATCTATTTTTGGAGAAACTTTTTCCATACAAAATAATATTACAGGAAGATAGGCTATACGAAAATGGAATATTTTGTGTCCTTGCACTAATACGAAACTCAATTATAATCAATTCGGTTTTATAGGCTTAAAGTCCAACAAAAATGAAAAACAAAATAAATTTTCTCAAGCATCCGGTTTCCGGTCTTGTGCTTATTGCCATTGTAACAATTTTGGTTGTTTTTTCCGTTATGGAAAAAGGCAACAGCCTTTCCGAACTTGATCCGAACGATTACATGATAATCGATGTTCATGAGAATCTTGAATCGGAAGATAGTGTCGAAAATCTTGTTTCAGTTATGAACGCGGCAAATATCGCAAAAATGGTTTTATCCGCCGCTCCGGAAGAGATTTTTAATTATACCGGTGAAAAAGGGTTTACAAATTCGGAAGGAAATAACGAAACGGTTCTTTCTGTCGCGAAAAAATACGACAATCGTTTCTATGCTTTCTGCACAATAGATCCGGACGACTCAAACAAAGTTGCGACCGCAATGGATTGTGTGAAAGAAGGTGCGGACGGATTCAAACTTTATAACGGGCATTCGTTTTTTTACAGTTACGCATTGGACGATGACAGAATGCTCGGGCTTTATAAATATATGGAGGAGAAAGGCTTGCCGGTGATTTTCCATGTAAATACCGGCAACTATTTGGAGCAATTCGAAAATGTTTTGACTCTCTATCCTGACATGAAAGTGATCTGTCCTCATTTCTGTTTATCATCAAAAAATCCGTCACAGCTTGCGACTCTACTTGCCACATATCCGAATCTTTATGTGGATATAAGTTTTGGATATAAAGATTATCTCGCATCCGGGCTGCAAAGAATTTCGGATAATGTGGATGTGTTCAAGCAATTGTTCGCCAAATATCCAGATAGATTCTTATTCGGGACGGTTGCTGTGGTTGAAGATAATGATGCGGAAAAAGATGAGGAATGGCTGATAGATACATACCAAACATACAGAGATGTTCTTGAAAAAAACACATATACGACTTTTTATGTTGCCGATGAGACAACAGGAGAAGAAGTCTTGTTAAACGGTCTTGCTCTTGATGCGGCGACTCTGGAGAAGATATATGAAACTAATTGGGAAAAGTTGATGGGAGACCGGTAGCGAAGCGGACGGTCAATTCCAATCTTTTACTCAAGTAATCAGAATTGTTAGCTAAACTACTTTTTCTAATTTTTTTATAAATCTAACTCCAGCCAAAAGAAAAACAATAGCCGCAAAACTTAGAAAAATGGCTGATACAATTTGGTCAGTTTTTAAGATGTCATATATTCCCCAAGCCATATAAAATAATCCAATGACCAAAAAAACAACACCGAGTCGTTTCCTTTTACCTGGATGTTTCATCCAGCCCGGTAAATGTCCATCAGTAAAATGACCGGGGTCAAATTGATGCCTTTGCCACTCTTCATGCTCATCTATGTAATCCTTTTTGTCGGTTTGTTTCGTGGTCATAAATGGAATTCAATCTTCACTCTGTCACTTCTTCTACTTCTCCAACTTCTTCCACTTCTTTAATAACATATCCCCACATCGCAAGCCGGGAATTTGGTACCGTTATAACTGATTTCGAAATGCAAATGTATACCTGTTACGCCATATACACGACCGGTATTGCCCATTTTACCGATTGCTTGTCCCATTGCCACGGATTCGCCTTCTGCAACATACAACTCTTCCATGTGGCCATAAAGCGTTTTATATCCGTTTAAATGGTCTATAATCACATAATTGCCATAACCACCGTTCCATCCGTAAGCGGCTGTAATAACAGTACCGGATGAAGCTGCAACTATAGGTGGTTGAGATCTATCCGCTATATCATAAGCGTAATGTCCTGAATGATATCCTTGCGTGAAATCGCCGGTTGTCGGATAGACGAAATCCGCAGAAGCATACACGGTTGCAACGTCAACATTTTCGTAAGAAGTGCCAACATCACTTGAATTGTAACCGGTATAAGTACTTGCCGTACTTGCAACATAAACAGGTTTAATTGAAGCTATGTATTTTGCCGCAACTTCGTCACCGGCTATGAATATTTTATCTCCTACAGTAATTGCATTATCATCTCCTATTTCATTTATTTCTTTTGTAAGCGCAGCGTCTCCTGCATATTCTTCAATCAAACTATCAAAAGTATCATCTTTTTTCACTTCAACATAGGCTCCATCTCTCGGAGGGATTTCCAAGTCCTGACCGGATTTAAGATAATTCGCATTAGACATTTCATTTGCGGCCATAACCGAATCCTGATTTATCCCGAATCTGTAAGCTATAAGTGAAAGAGTGTCGCCGCTTTGAACCGTATATGCCACTTTTTCAGTCCTGTTTAATTGGTAAGTCGGCTCACCTCCCATCGGCATTGATTTCATTAAATAGCCTTCCTGATCGGCAAGAAGATTGGTGTCATTATTAAGCGCCAAAATATCTTCATCAAAAGAGGTCAACATGCCCTCTCCTCCGTCAACAGATGCCCTTCCTATATCAAAAGATGTAATAAGAAAAAACGCCAAGGTAAGAAGCACCATGTTTTTGGCAAACTTCTTAGGAGTATGAGTTACTTCAATAGGATCGGCAAAAGCTATGGTTGGTGCTATTATTACGGGAGTATACGAGCTGAGATAACGGCCGGCCTTGGATATACCGTTTTTGAGTTTACCGATTACGGGACTTGCGGAATATATGGAAAAAAACTTCTTATGCCTGGTTTTTCGCGCCTCTTCGTTAACGGTAGACATTCAAGTTGTAAGTTACAAGTTAACAGCTATCAATTTCGTGCCTCGAATACTATCATAAAAGAAAGGTATTTTACAGCATCAAGGGCTTCTGTCAAGTATAATTAGTATGCAAGCAGGTTTTAAATAGGCAAAATTTATACCACTTAAATTTCAAAAAATGGCTCAAATAAAGGTACTTCCGCAACATTTAATCAATCAGATCGCCGCAGGTGAGGTTGTCGAGAGACCGGCTTCCGTCGTAAAAGAGCTTGTCGAAAACTCTCTGGATGCTTTGGCAACGGGAGTGACTTGCGAAATTGTATCGGGTGGGCTTGAGGTAATCATTGTAACCGATAATGGCTCGGGTATTGCGCGCAAAGACGCGAAAACGGCTTGGGAACGCCATGCGACAAGCAAAATTTCGTCTCAAGAAGATCTTTTTGCGATAAAAACTCTCGGATTCAGAGGCGAGGCGCTTGCCTCAATTGCATCCGTTTCGTCGGTGGAAATGGAAACAAAAACGGATGGCGAAGTATCCGGCACTTATTTGAAAATCACAGATGGTGTTATTGCCGAAGAACGCGATTGCGGATGCCCGAAAGGCACGAAAACCTCAATTTTTAACCTTTTTTATAATACTCCGGCCAGAAGAAAATATATAAAAAGCGCAAATGTTGAACGAAAGCGAATAGTTGAAATTATTCAGGACTTGGCACTTGCGAATCCATCTGTTGCATTCAGGCTGATAAGCGATGGGAAGGTTATGTTGGATGTGACGCCGAATTCAATTACCGAGAGAATTGCCACCGTCCTGGGACGGGATGTTTTGGACAATATTGTACCTGTTGAGGTAGGCGCGGCAGGTTTCAAGATAAGCGGATATGTTGGCAAGCCAAATCTTTCAAAATCTAATCGTAAGAGCCAATGGATTGTGTTGAACGGTCGCGTGATTCAGAATCATTTGATCTCTTATGCGGTTAAGAGCGCGTATCACTCGATGCTTATGAACGGCAAGCATCCGTGGTTTTTGCTTAATATGGATGTCCAGCCGGAGGATATAGATGTGAATGTTCATCCGCGTAAGCTTGAGGTTAGATTTTTGCGACAGAATGAGATTTATGAAGTTGTTTACAAGGGAGTAGATATGATTTTGAATAAAAACACACTTGTGCCAAATGTTAACTTCGAGAATCCCATTAATAATACAGGTCGCTCCGTCCCTTACGGGACTACGCGACTACCGAGAGGCATAAAAGAACATATAGAAATTGAAAATCGGCAAGATTCTTTTGAGGTTTTTCAAAAGGGTAGGCTAGAGGAGCCGAAACTTAAGCCGATTCAGCAAATCGCCAATTCGTATATCCTTGCACAGGATGAAGAAGGAGTTGTAATTGTCGATCAGCACGCCGCACACGAGAGGGTTATGTACGAAAAATTAATGAAAAATCTTGCCGAAAAGAGTATAGCGTCGCAACCATTATTAGCTCCGGAATCTGTTGAATTAAGCCTTCAGGAATCCGAAATACTTAATGAGAATATGACATCATTGGAAGATGTCGGGTTTAAACTGGAATCTTTTGGTGGGAATACTTTTTTGATTACCGCTGTTCCATCCGACATCGCAGGAAAAGATATTGTGGCAGTTTTGAAAGGGGTGATTGATGATTTGGCCGAAGGTGGCAAGACTGATGAATTGAGTTCTCGGCGAGAACACATCCTGCATTATACGGCTTGTAGAAGCGCGGTTAAGTTTGGACAAAAATTGTCTTATGAAGAACAAGTCGGTTTATTAAACCAATTATCGGAGATAGAAAGAAAAGAGACTTGTCCGCACGGAAGACCGACAATGATAAGGATTACATATGATGAATTGGAGAAGAGGTTTAAGAGAAAAAACTTCTAGCTTGCGCTCGATGTGCATTTCGTATTAATATTTATTGCGAATAATTATCAATAAGAGATGTCCGAGATAAATTTAAAAGGCACAAATTATCGCCTTACCAAGCAAAGGAGGATTATTCTCGAAGAACTTAAAAAGGTTTGTACTCATCCTACAGCGGAGTCGATTTATAAAATTGTTCGAAAACGAATTAAAAACATAAGTTTTGCTACGGTTTATCGCAATTTGGATTTTCTCGAAAAGAATGGATATGTTTTAAAGTTAAAAATCAAAGAGAAAAAGGCTCGGTACGACGGTGAATCCAAACCTCACAGACATTTAATATGCAAATGTTGCGGAAAAATTATAGATATATTTGATTGCCGTGGAATAATTATAAGATCAAAAGAGCTTAAGGCATGCGGGTTCGTTCCTGATTGCGGATGCCTTGAAATCCCGGGGTTTTGTAAACAGTGCGAAGCGAAAGCGAAGCACCTTACTATAAATCGTTTTGCGCCAGCAAAACACAAAATAATTCTTTAACTCAAAAATAAAATGAAAAAATACATCTGTAAAGTTTGTGGACATGTTTATGATCCGGCTCTAAATGGCGGTGTTGCATTTGAAGACCTTCCTGCTGATTGGAAATGTCCGATTTGTGGAGCTGCAAAAGATAAATTCGAAGGCATACATCAGCTTGGTGAGCAGGATACCGCCGGTGAGGCGCAAAACAAGCATGTGCCGGTTATTGAGAAGACTGAAGATGGTGTGAAAGTTAAAATTGGAGCTGTTGCACATCCAATGATTGCAGAACATTATATTATGACGGCGAGTTTATACGATGGAGTTAAGTTGCTTAAGAAAATCGCACTCACGGTAGGGCAAGCTCCGGAAGCGTCGTTTGCTATTACATATAAAGAGGGGATGAGAGCTGTTGCGTATTGCAACTTGCATGGGTACTGGGAGAGCTGAAGAGAGTCAGCAAGACACAAGACACAGACAGCAGAAAAAAGGCATCTTGTGTTCCGTCTGTTATCTGCGTCTTGCTACTTGCTAAAAACTCCGCCCAAGTGGAAACTCCTATCAAGATCCGATTCAAATTTATAACTTAAATCTTCTTGTTCCGTAAGTTCTCCTTCGGGATAAAGGGCGTTATTATTAAGATTCGGTGCAATAATCTCTTTTGTTAATATCGTATTGTCCAAACCGGGTTGCTTTTCGATATACAAGAAGTAATCATCAACCGGCTCGAATGTTAAACTAAACGGCAAAGTATAAGTAAGTCCTATTTCGGAAGTCTCGCCCGGGCGAGTTCGCACGACCATGTAATAATAATCCAGATTCAAATCGTCATCATGGAGCAGTTTCGGTTCTTGTTCAAATACACCCTCGCTTGAAGCTAACTCCGTTCCGTTTGGCACATAAACTCTTATACCTGCAACATTATCACCGGAACCCAAAACACTTCGAACAGAATCCGATATTTCGGTGTAACCGAACGAAGCCAATGTTTCTTCCTGCCACGACTTAACCGCTTCGCCGTATGTGTGTTCACGCGTAATCGTTAATTTATCAAGCAACTCACCGTCTTGAGAAATAAGAGTCTTGTGATCAACGGTTTGTTCGATATATTTATCGGTTTTATTTCCACCTATTCCGCTAACGGTAAGCATTAAATAATCTTCATTTGCGTTTGGTATATAAGCTTTTCCATCAAGATTCATCGCCTCCCAGAATTTTTCAAACTCCTCATTCGAACTGTAAGCCGCTATATGTTCGGACTTGGCCGCATCCAAGAAAACGCCGAGTGTTTTTATTAAATTTGATCCGGAAGTCATTTTTTCTTTTACGATTGGAATCAAATCTTCAACAACAGATTTGGGACTTTCTTCTCCGGCAAGCTTTGACTCAACCATATAACTCAAAACCAATTCGAAATTATCCCTCGTAAGTTCGGCATCATTACCCGGCAAACTTATCGGTCCGATTGCATCTATCAAATCGGAAACGAAACTTAAATCGACCATCATTACATGATCAACCGTCGGCCCACCTTCTTTTTCAAAAAGATCCATAACCGCTTGTGAAGAAACGGCATAATCAGGTGAATAGTTCGCATCTCTAAGCCCCCAGCAACAAGTTAAATAAGATATTTCCTCAACCGGCGGCTCGATATATTCGCTAAAAGAACCATCCCATTCATAAATATCACTGAACTCCATTGCATCTATGTATCCATCATTTAAATCGACAATCAAAAAACTCCCTATGAACCCTCCACCAGGTCGAAGCTCGCTGTTGTTCTCGAGAAGGATCATGTATTTTTGAGGGTATTCATCTCCAAGTAGTTTCAGCATTGTCGGTACATTCGCGGATATATCATCAAAAAAATCATTCAAACTGGACATTTGTTCGCGAACAAATTCGACTTTTTCTTGATACTCATCCGGAAGAACATCGGTATCGACTTCATCCAAATATGTTTGTGCCTCTTTAAGTTCGCTTCGTGCCGGTTCGAGATAAATTGAAAATGCTTCTTTAAGCGCTTCTGTTACGGAAGGTTTGCCGGTTGAATTCTCTTGAAAAAGATTTTTCCCGGATTCTGAAATATTGGCAGCGAATTCCGAAAAAAGTTGTCCTGCATTCGATACAGCTTGTCCCGCATTGAGCATGCTGCCGGCGGTTTTTACATACTTGTTTGAATCCGTCATGTCTTGAGGCTGATCAAGCAAATACCAAATGGTTTCTTCCGCCATCGAAAATTGGTAAAAAGCTTTTTCAAAAGCTTGTCCGCTCGCGGTAGTATCGCTAGGAGTTGCCTGCATTAAATCTTCATATCCGGCATAAGCAGCATTCATTACGGAATCTTTTGCCTTCATCGTTTTGAAATAAACCTGGCAAACATTAAGTAACATCACTACCAACATTCCGGTTGCGGCAAGTTTAATTGTTTCAGATTTTTTAATCGATTTGGATTTTGGGTCTCTTGAAACAATTTGCGTTTCACTTTTTTCTTGATCAAGCGAAACGATGTCTCCACATCTTTCAGTCTCGTTTCTTTTTGGTTTATCCAATTTCAAAACATGCGGAGAACTCTGCGGTTTGGCTCCGTTATCTTGTATCGACCGGTTCGGTATTCTGATTACCGGATCTTTCATGGAACTTTTGTTTTTACACTTCGCTTCCTGTGACAGGGGCTAATATTTTAGCATATGGAATGTCGCGACGCCATCATCAAAAAAGTTTTTGGATGAACTTATTTGTGAGAATGGAGAGAAAAACTCAATTCCCCAAAATTCCGATGAGTCTCTCATTGAATTTATATCCATAAGGCTTGCCTCGTCCGCGGAACCCATAATCGCGGATATCGCTGCCATATTTTCACTCTCCGCGAAGCTTCCAGTCGCAGAAAGACCGCTCATCAAATCAAGCGACTGTTTTAACAAATCAAGATCTGTCGACATCGCAAATTTGTCATGTGAAACAGCCGTGTATCCGAGAGTATCGCCATTCGAAAGATAGAACATATCTATTGTCGAATCGTCATAAGTAATTTTTTCATTTAAAATTTCCGCCAAATCGGCAACAATCTCTTTCCCCTCGCTACCATCTTCAAGGGTATAAGTTTTTACATAAGGTTCGCTATAAATTTGTTGCTCCAAAAAGCCCTGATTCAAAGTGTCAATGTGAATTTGCTTGTCGTCTTGGTTTTGTAAGTCGACAAGAACAAGGTAGGCCTTTCCACCATCTTCCGTGTCATAAACGGAAACCGAATATTCATCTTCCAAAATCGGATAAATATCCGCATCCAAATCTATATTTTCACCGAAATATTGCTTAACGGCTCCACGAATAACACCTTCGAAAATTATCGCCGCCGATTCATTGAATTTCTTAAAAATAGAAACCGCTTTTTTCACCTCTCCTTGTATATTTTCCCCACCAAAAAACATCGTCGACCCACTCGGGATATATGCGGTAAGATTGGCATTATATTTTTTCACGAAACCGAAATACGATAAATCCTCCAAGAGATTTTTATCAACAGTCGTATATGTCTGCATGTAAAATCCTTCCGGTGCAGCCTGAATCACCGCACCGAAACCGGTAAAGATGGACATAACGGGAGTTATCAGCGCTTCCGGTATAATATCGTAAATCGGTATGTATGATGCCGCCAAATCGGGATAAAGTTTCACATTCCAAAAGACGACACCGGTTGCATCGTAAGGGAGGTTGTCCATAACCGTATTGTAAGCGCTCAAGGATTTCAGATTGGAAGCATCTCCTTCCGCAGTATCCATTATCAGTTTTATCATGACGGGGTCTTCCGATATGACCAAGTAATTCGCAATCAATGCGGCGGAAAAATTCTGGCTCAACGAATATGAATAAATCGTGTAACTCCCATAAGATTCTTTATTAACAGCCTCATCCTCGGTTGTAATTGATTCCAGGAACTGCAAAGCGGTATTGCGATCTTGATATTCGAAAAAATATGTTTTTTCAACTTCTTGATTTGTGCCAATCATTAACGCAATTGCGGCTTGGCTCTTAAACCAATCTTTAAGAAGATCGAAACTTTCTTGATTGAAATAGCCGGCGATTGTTTGTTCCAGGTTAGTCGGACTGAGAGAATAGTCTTCCGGAAGAGTTGTTTTGGTAGAAAGGTCGCTTGTATTTATTGTGACAAAAGCAACGGTTTGGTTTGCCGGGAGGATGTTACCGAGATTTGTCGGTTCGAGAACTTTTTGCGCCATAAAAATCGCCATCAAAGAAAACGCCATCAGGATTACAAGAAGGATTCCACCGTTTATAAGTTTGTTTTTGAAGGGGAGAGTGCTTTTTTTCGGTTGCTGCTTTGGTTCCTCAGGCTTTGCAAGTTCCGCCTTGTGCTCGTGCTTTTTTTCTTTGGGTTGTTTATGTTTTTTTGACATTTTAATTTTAGATATTGGTTAACTATTTGCTATCTTGTCCATTTTTTTATCGAAAGTAAAGATTTGGCATTGAAATTCTTTTGCCAAAACTATCAGTATGCAGTCGATAAATGAAAACTTGTGCGATTTCAGGTCTTGAAACAATTTCCAGCTTAGTTTAAATGTTTTTTCGTCCGAGTGCATGAATTTTACGGGGCTGTCGCAATCTAGTAGTAATTGCCCGACTTTTACGGCTTCTTTACTCGAAATCTTATAGGTGATAACAGTCATCAGCTCCTCAAAAACTTCCGCCGGAAGTAGCGCAGTGTAATTATCAAGTTCGCTTGCCAACAGAACAGCCTTTTTATGATTAGTATCTTTTTTATTGAAATATGCGAACAGGAATGATGTATCAAGTATTACCATAGATTATTTCGTCAATTTTTTCGGACAAGTTGGATTTCTTTTTGCCCCAGGAAAATTTCGGCAAGGTTGTAAACTTCTTTTTGCTTTTCGTTTCCATCTCTTTTATGACGACATCTCTTATCCACTGCGCAATTGGTTTATTCTCTTTTAACGCGACCTGTTTTATTTCAAAATAAACATCTACCGGGAAATACACCTGGGCGGCCTGTGTTTTCTTGCTTCTTGTTAGAGTTTGCATGTGGTTAGGATTAAGTCGTTTCACGACTACTGTTACTGTTAACAGTATATATTATTTGGAAACTAAAAGCAAATTATCCCAATAACCCTGTCGCATGACAGAGTTTGACAGGCTGTTCAGGTGAGTTTCGGCCTCTTAATTCCAATTTGCGATAAAAACATTACGATGGCTGTTTTTTTTGACTCAAATGAGCTCGATGTTATAGTTCCCGCCGGCGGGAACCACGATTAGGATTAGCGTTACGTCAGGAACAACTTAAGTTTCCGGATTGATCCAAGTCACTTTGTAATAATTTTATTGCGACCTAAAGCTTAATACACTGTCTCCAAATAGCATTTCTCACAATAAACCGTCTCCGGTCTATCAGTCGCATAAGTCGTTTGTATTGACATGCCGCATTTCGCGCAGGTGCGATCCCATAGGTAACGCGGATTTCGCATGCTCATCCTTTTTTCATGCCTGCAATCGGGACAGATACGCGGAACGGGTATTCGAGATTTTTTATATATTTCAAATTCTTGCGGGAGAATTCTGAAATTCTTCCCGCAATTTTCACATGTCAAAATTTCATTTACGATTGCCTGATCGGTATCGGCGATATTATCCGGCAACTGTATTGATTGAGGATGTCTCGTTTTATCCTCCTCATCTTTCCATTTATATCCTTGCGCGAGCGCCTCTTCTTTTGCAAAGGGGAAATAGTCGTGGGCGGAAGTTTCGTTATAGCCGAAACAGGAGAGTTGTGAAGGAAAAAATTGTCCATATTCGCCGGTTTTGTGCATGTGCGCGATTATTTTCTCTTTCAGAATTTTATACTCATCTTCTTTATATTTTTTATTCAAAATGCAGTTGGATTCATTTCTCAAACTGATACATCCGAACAAATCATGGCTTCCTATGCTGAACTCGGAGTATTCAATATTAGAACTGTCTATCGTGAAGAATGAATATTTGGAGTTATAAGCACCGAATGTGGAAATCAGATTAAAACAAAGCTCCGAATTGTCGCCAAGCAAACTACATTCTTCGCAGTCTTTTGCAACGGATGAGAAAAGAACATTTTTTAAGTCTTGGCTTCCGGTAATATCGAATGAATTTTGGCAGTTTTTTGAGTTTTTCATGTAATCGCCGGTGCAATTTTCGCAATTGATCATGTGGCTGTATTTTACGATTCGTTTTGCACATAATTCTAGGAATCGTGCGATTAATTCTTGCTGCTTTTGATAACTGCCGGTGATTAGTTCTTGTTTTTTATGCATATATTCCTCGCGCGAAAACTGTTTATTTTCTATGCAGTAAGATTTTTGGTTTAAATTGGTGCATAAAATGCATTCGGAACATCCCGAACAGTCGCTTATGAAATAACAATTGTTGCAATTTTTTGAATCCGAAGCGAATTGGCAGGCGTAACAATTTATCGAGTCGCGAATTTCGTAGCAAAGCTGGTTATGATTACCGTAATCGTTGTCGAATGTATTTTTATTGCCCATGCAAAGCGTGCCGTACATGCAATCTTCGTTGTAATCGCCGCCGAAGATCAGATAGCAGTTTTTGTTATTGAAAGTCATATTGCAGTAATCGCTGTTCACTCCGTTAACATTCGAGAGTCCCATTCGCGGAACTGCTAGCTGAAGCTCCGCAAATTGCTCGAAAAATGTTCTGTTGAAGTCGAAATCTCGCCCGTATGTTAGAGGGCTCCATTTGTCACTATACCAATAGTCGGTTTTATAAACCTTGTACGGCTTATCGGGAGAATAAATCGAGATTATTTTTTCGCTCGTAGCGTCGCAAGTTCGAGAGTAGAGCTTGCGTTCGTTTCGGAAGCAGAGGCGGCGGCGTTGGGAAGAGAGGAAAGACATGAGGGAATTTTACTTATGCAAAACTAACATACTGTTTCCAAATAGCACTTTTCACAATACACCGCTTCTTTTCTATTATCTGAATATGTTGTTTCCATGTCAGATCCACATTTCGTACATGCTCTTTTATGCAATTGGCACGGGTTGTGGTTAGCAAATCTCATAGCGTTGCGGCAAGACGGGCATAAGCGAGGGATTGGTAAGCCTGACATTTTGTAAAATTTAAACTCTTTTTCGATAATTCTATAATTTTTGCCGCAATGTACGCAGGCGAGAATTTCTTTTGTTATATTTTCATCAACTTCCAAAATGTTGTCCGGAATTATATCGAGACTTGGCAACATGTACTCTTTTTTGTCTTTCGAAAGCCACTTATAGCCTCTTTGCAAAGCCTCTTGTTCTGTCAAAGGCATATAATCATTTGCTGCAGTTTCGTTATATGCAAAAGGTAGCAACCATGGCGGGAAAAACTCACCCCATTCGCCATGTTTACTCATAAGCTCGATAATTTTTGGTATCAAATCCTCATACTCTTCACGCGAATATTGTTTGTTCAAAATACAATACTTCTTGTGGCGAAGACCGATGCAACCGAAGCAGTTTTCACATGAAACACAGCTGTCGCAATATCGAAGACCGCTCGAATACCAACAATATGTGCAAAAAGCGCAATTTTGACTGCCTCTCATAACGGTACAGCAATAAATCACTTCGCAACCTGTCCAACCGGCAGAATAACTGTTATGGATATCTTTCGAACTTTCATAAGAGAGTCCATTGAGACAATCTTCGCTGTTAAAACTGTCGTAACAATCGTGACAATTTTTACAATTATAAATATGATCGCCAGTACAATTCTCACAATTTAGTGAGTGAGTGAATCTGTGCGGAGTTCGCCTTTTTAGTTCTAAAAATTTATTACAAGCATCTGTCCAGGTTTTGTAAGATCCGTTAAATAGCTCCTTTTTCGTTGATTCGAACTCTTCTTTTGTGCATTGTTTATTAAAAATATAATAGCTTTTTGTAGCTAAATTGGTGCAAAAAATACAGTGATCGCACCCGCGTAATTGAAAAGAAAAATAGCAATCGCTACAGTTGTTAGACTCCTCTACGGCAACGCAACCATATCCGTTATTTATATCGCCGCACCAATAACAAAGCGTACTTTTATTCGTGCATAAACAGTCATAAATATCCTTATTATCAACAACCCAGTATGAGTAATAAGCGTCCTCGCATTTCGCGACGAGTGAGTTTAAGTAGCAGTTTTTCGATTCGCGTATATGGTGGTTATATTCGCAATTGGTAGAGTTGAAAACCGTAGTTCCCTCTCGCGGGACAACCCTCTGTAGTTCAGCGAATTGCCGGAAAAACGACTTGTTGAAATCGATATTGCGGCCATATGAAATCGCATCCCACGCAGATCCCCACCAGTATTCGTTCTTATAAACGGGAAACGGGCTGTCTTGTCTGTAAACACTTAAAATTCCTTCTCCTGTTGCGTCACATTTTCTGCGATAGAGTCCCCATTCATTTCGACCTGCCAATTGGGCCCTCAATCTTTCTTCACGGCAGGTTTGAGGTATCGGAATGCCCATTCTGTTACAGAGTGCGATTTCGGACTGGACGATTTCAAATGGATGACCTGTAGTTTTACATTTTTGAATCATTGGATTTTTTCTTTTTAAACCATCCTATCAAAAATAAAATCCCAATTAAAAATGCCGGACCGGCAATAATCAAACTCCAAGAAAGATAATACCATTCAAAAGGATCGTTTCTGAAAATTGTAAGATATATATATAGCAATCCTGCAATAATAAACGCGATTCCACCGACGATTTCATATTTCCAAGAAATCAGCAGTACTGCCAATAAAATAAGAGATGGAATATTATGCATAAATAATCCCAAAATCGTCCCCCAGAACCCGTAATCCCCATCAAAAATATCCAAAGAAAACAATGCCAGAAACAGGATGAAAATAATTGAGAGGATTCGAGGTGTCCAGAGGATGAATTTGCGCATGAGTAGAATATTGAATATCGAATTTCGAATACCGTTTGAATTATATATCTTTCTTCCAGTATTCGGTATTCAGAATTCAGTATTCGTCTCAATAAACCGTCCCCAAATAGCATTTCTCACAATACACTTTTTCAGGTCTGTTCGGTGCGTAAGTTGTTTGTATCGCAATTCCGCATTTGCCGCATTGTCGTTCGTAAAGATAGCGCGGATTTTTTAACGAAAGTAAATCCGAGTATCTGCATTCAGGGCATTTCCTAGGTACAGGAAGATGGAATTTTTTATACAAATTCAATTCCTGAGCGATTATCCTGTAGTTTCTTCCGCAAGTTTTACAAGCAAGTATTTCCTGCGTAATCGAATCCGGAGTTTGTTCAATCGCATATGGGATTTGTGCTGTTGCCTGGCTATATTGTTTCGGATCCTGCTCTTTCCATTTATACCCTTTTGCCAATGCCTGTTCGCGCGTAAGTGGGAAATAATCTTGCGCGAGCGTTTGATTGTATGGATATGGGGAAGTATTTATTGGAAAAAATTCTCCATATTCACCGGTTCTCGTCATGTGATCAATAATTTTCTGACGTAGGAGCTTGTAATCAGCTTCAGAATATTTTTTATTCAAGATTTGATATTGGCTTCGCGCATGAATTCCGTCGCAACCGAAACTGTCTGCAAGATAAAAACACGAATATAAATATTCCGAGTTCGGACTCGCGATTGTGCAATATGTGAATTTGAGGTTTTTGTTACTCTCACCTCCGGAACTGCATTCGTAACAAAGTTCAATATCCTTGTCGTGCATCGATAGATCCATCGAGTCTTTTGCGTTTACGGTTTCGATCATGTATTTGCAGTCTTCCAGGTCGAAACAGTCGTAACATTCTATGGCATTTTTACAGCTTTGAATATAATCGCCAGATGAGTTTTCGCAGTTGAGTTGGTTCTGATATTTTTTCGGTATAGTGACGCTGAACTCTTGGAATTCGCGCATGAGATCTTCCGGATTTTTATTCATATATTCGGCAACCAATCTTTTATACTCTTCCTGACCGTATTGGAGATTTTTTATCTGAAATTTACCATTAGCGATTCCAGCGCACATGAAACAATATTGGCTAGCCGAAGAGTCTGCGACATATGCGCAATCCGAACAAGAACGACAGTTTATCAGATGATGCCCGTTGTAACATTCTTTGCAATTCACACTTGATGCCACGAGCTCGCAGTGATCTATAAGATTGTTATTAACACAATCTTTGCAGTACTGGCTTTTTCGGCAATAAAAACAATCTTGCATGAAGTAACTCCCAGGGCTCATGTAAGTATTTTTACTATAAGCCACAAGAGCGTTGTATGTTGAGTTCTCGTTATTTAGCTGAAGAACGCTTGCTTTTGGCACTACCCTCATTAAATCTTCGAACTGCTCGAAAAAAGGTCGCGAGAAGTCAAAATCTCTCCCGTATTTCTCAGTATCCCATTTGTCTGACCACCAGCAATCCGGACAATAAACTTGAAATGGTGTATCTGCATCAAAAGTAGAAACTATTTGATTTTTGCAAAGATCGCATTGCCTCCTGAAAAGATTTCGCTCGTTTCTAAAAACGATTCTTCTTTGGAGTCTACATTCTGGACAGTGAGTCGGTTCCGGGACTTTAATTTTTGTATAAAAAGCTTTGTCGAGGTCTTCGATCGTGAAGTTTTGAGAGCAGGATTTGCAGGATTTGGTAGTTGGCATATGAAGAGGAATACCGAATATCGAATTATGAATACCATGATGTATTATATCTTTTTCTTCCGGTATTCGGTATTCGAAATTCAGTATCCGTTCTAATAAACCATGTCCAAATAGCACTTCTCACAATACACCGTTTCTGGTCTATCAGGTGCGTAAGTCGTTTGTATCGCAGTTCCGCACTTTGCGCATGCACGATTGTATAGATGTCGCGGATTTCTCAAGGCTATCCTATCTTGATGTCTGCAATTTGGGCATGCGCGAGGGATTTGTACTGAAAGATTTTTATAAAAATCTTTTTCGGAATTAAGAATTTTAAAACCTTTATTACATTTAATGCATGTTTCAGCTTCCGGATCACGAGTCCCGGATTTCTCCCGTGATTCTTTCCATTTATAACCTTTATTTAACGCTTCTTCCCGTGTTAAAGGATAATGTTCCGAAGCGATTGTCTCATTGTAAGCAAACGGCGAGATGCTCATCAGGAAAAACTCTCCGTATTCACCGGTCTGGATCATGTGAGCGGTTATTTTTGCAACCATGTTTTTATATTCATCTTCCGAATATTGTTTGTTTAATATACAGAAGTTTTTTCGATTCAAACCAACACATCCAAACAGGTTTCCCGAATTGAAACATAAATCACAATAATAAATATTACTGCACGTCCAACAAACGCTCGAGAACAGATTCATAAAAGCGTTTACAGCCGTACTTATGCTTTCATAACACAACTCGGCGGGCCAACCGACCATATCACCATCGGTACAATCATGTGCCCGTTCATTCATATATGAATTACGGCAATCCTTACACTCCTTTCCGGAATATGTATTTTTGCAATTATCACAGTTGATGAGATAGTCGCCGGTGCAATCTTTGCAGTTGACAATATTTAACGCCTTGTGCGGATATTTTAATTTCAATTCCTGAAATTTTTGCTGAAGCGTCTCACGCATGCCTAAAAGTTCTTTTATTTTTCGCTCATAATCTTCGCGGGAATATTGTTCGTTAAATATGCAATGTTTTTTATGAATTAAATTGCAACACATAAAACATTCACTGCATGATTTACAGTTGTATAGGTAATAACCGTTATCACAGTTTTGGCACATCTGGGAAAAAACCAACTTGTAACAATTATCGCAGTCTATGCACTCATAAGAGTATTGGCAATTATTACATTGTCCGCAATCGAAACATCCGATTGAATCGTGAACTCTCCAGCAATAAAAACATTTCTCGGAATGATGCCCTCCATACACCAGGTAGCAATCCTTCGAGTAATTCGTGTAATTCACATAATCGCAATTTTCGTTATTACTTGCAGACAGATTTATCCTTGGCACTTTATTAAGCAGTAATTCGAATTGTTGGAAAAATGGTCTGGAAAAATCAAAATCTTGCGCGTACCTAACCGCATCATGTTTATCACTCCACCAGCATTCGCTGCAATAAACTGGGAACGGGACATCGAGATGATGGTTCGAAATCATATCTTTTTTGCAAAGATCACATTTTCTCTTATACAATGTCCTTTCGTTGCGCCAAGCCATTCTTCTTTGGCGACGACAATCGGTACACATTGTCGGCTCGGGTACATTGAATTTTCGATAAACGGATTTGTCGTCAGGGGTAATTTTGAATTGTTGCGAGCAGTTTTTACAAATCATAATAATTGTAGTTTCTCGTTACCACGATTATGGTAACATTTTACCACAAACAAGTTAATTTCTACCTGGGACAAATCTGTTAATTCTCTCCCGGGAGAATTTTGCAAAAATCAATAAACCGTGTCCAAATAGCATTTCTCGCAATACACGGTTTCAGGTCTATCCGGTGCGTAAGTCGTTTGCATGGCGGTTCCACATTTCGCGCATGTGCGATCCCATAAGTGAAGCGGATTACGCAAGGCTAT
The DNA here is from genome assembly GCA_041666465.1 of Candidatus Altimarinota bacterium. Classification (GTDB taxonomy): domain Bacteria; phylum Patescibacteriota; class Gracilibacteria; order UBA1369; family UBA12470; genus XYC2-FULL-41-22. The sequence goes on along the minus strand of JBAYGX010000004.1, from coordinate 8,063 downwards.
TCTGTCCTTACATCTGCAATTTGGACATGCGCGAGGAGATGGTATCCCCATTTCCGCGTAGAATTTCAACTCTTGCGGGATCAATTTGTAATTTTTTCCGCAAGTCAGGCACGCCCCACCGGAATTATGTTTTGCCTTTGTTGTTCGCGGGAAATATTCTTGAGCAACAGTCTCTTCGTAATCAAAAGGAGACACCGGAAAGAACTCGCCCCATTCGCCGGTCTTCTTCATATGCTCGATTAATTTTAACCTCAACTGCTCATATTCTTCGCGCGAATACTGCTTATTCAATATGCAATTTGATTTTTTATTAAGCGAAATGCATCCAAAACAGTCCTTTGAGGAAAAGCACGAGTTGCAATATGCAAGATCGTTGTCATGCCAGCACGAATCGCATGCGATACAGTTGAAAATTCCGGAACAGCCGATTGTCTGGTAGCATAATTCGCTCCTGTCGTAGCCCATGCAATTCATGTCCATAGAGCTGTAAGTTTCGTCCATTTGAAATCCGTAAGCGCAGTCTTCGCAGGCCGTGCAATCGAAACAACCTTTGAGGTTTTTTGAGTTCTCGTGATTATCACCTTCGCAGTTTTCGCAATTCGTTTGGTAAACCGCACGGAATGGGAATTTTGTCCTGAAATCATGCTTATAAAAGTCTTTTGCCTTGGCGAAATTTTCCTCCGTATTCAATCCGTAAGAATTAAGCTGTTTAATAAACTCATCTTTCGAACAAGGCTTGTTAAAAATGTGGTATTCTTTGTGTCTTAAGTTGGAGCAGAAGAGGCAGTGTTTGCAGTTTTTCAAATCGACTGAAAAGAAACAATTTTGACAGTCTTCGCAATGATCCAAGAAAATCGACCGGTAGCAATTTTTCGAAAAAATACATTCGTAACAAAGCTCGCTTTTGTAGAGCCAAAGGTAGTCGATGCAATTGCGGTTTTTGGTTGAGTAGTGACCATAAAGACAATCTTCTTCGTAATGATTTCCGAATGTGAGATAGCAATTTTTATTCGCGAAAGAATAGTTGCAGTATTCACTGTTTTGAGACTGCTTATTGACGATTGCCAGTCGCGGAACGCGGCTCATCAACTCTTCAAATTGCTTAAAGAATGGTTTAGTGAAATCAGGCTCGGCATTAAAATTTAACGCATCCCATTTATCTCCCCAAAAACATTCTTGGCAATAAACCGGAAATGGCTTGTCTTCAGCATAAATTGAGATAATTGATTTCTTGCAGAGATCGCATTTGCGCTTATACAAGTTGCGTTCGTTTCTGTAGGCAAGTCTTTTTTGAGAACGACAATCCGGACAAGTTTCAGGATGCGGGACGGAGATTTTTTTATAAAAAGATTCGTCATCAGAGGTGACTGAAAACGGTTGAGTGCAGGTTTTGCAGATTTTATTCATTTATTTAAAAATCAAAAAGTTCAAGTTGCGGATCTTTATTCTTCAGATAAATTCTCACCAAACCCCAGTATTCTTTCGATGTTTTAATTATATTTTCAGTTTCGGTTTTTGTAATTAGCCCTTTTGGATCATATACGCAGTTATTTCTTTTCACCCTGTAAATATTTATCCTATTAATTAATGTCACAAACCTGTCCCCCAAAATAGCACCGGCAACAATAAATGTTGTCTTGTGCTGCTCCCCGTCGTCCGGGCGATAACCGTTAAGAAGAAGTACCACTCGTGATATCTGTAGCAATCCGTCGTATGCGGCCTTAAAAGCAACCTCTTCAAAAGAGTTTATATTCGCTGACGCCGCCTTCAAATTACGATGTGCCGAATATAAAAGCGCGTTTAAAAAATCAACTCTTGTGTTTTGCTTTTTAAGCTTGCCTTGCCTTTCCAGATCGCTCAATAAGTTTTTTAAATTCGTCATCATTCTCGGTTAACAAAATATAATTTTTAACAATTTCTTGATAAAAGAATTTCTTTTTTAAATCTTCCGAAAATTCTTTTGATTTTGCAATATGGAAATCTATTTCTCGATTCGTATTCTTCTCGACATTTTGAATTTTTGTTATTAAGTCGTCTTCGTCCACATCTCCAATTAAAAAAAGATCAACATCTGATAAATTTTTAAAATCTCCTTTTACATAAGAACCGAAAATAAATGCGAATTCCAGCCCTTTCATATTTTTTAATGTTTTTTTAAGTTCGCACTCAATCCCAAGAGTTTTTTCAATCATCCGCTTAAGTTCTTTGCATAATGGGTACCTGTTATCCAATGAAAAAATCCTCAGATTAACCTTTTTTGTCGACTTCAAAATTCCCTCTTTCTCAAGTTTAAGAAGCTCTTTTTGTGTATTGCCGGCAGAAGTCCCGATCATTCGTGCCAGTTCGCGAATATAGAAGCTCTTTTCGTTATTCAGAAAGAATATCCTTAGAAGCGCTGAACGCGATCTTGATTTAAATATGAAATCGTACATTGTTTCCAGTTAGATCGTACTCTATTTCTAGTACAACTGTACTCCAAAAAGAGTACAATGTAAAGACGCAAAGCCGATACGCCTACTCTATAAGCACCTCCATCCCGCAACAGTATCCTCTAACGGATAAGTGGATGGCAAGAAAAATCTCCCATAAGTACCTTCTTCTTTTAAACGCACCTTTATTTCCGCAACTTGTTTTTCATATTCTTCGGGAGTGTATTGCTTGTTCAAAATGCAATATTCTTTGTGGTTTAGACCGATACAGCCGAAGCAGTTTTTACTGTTAAACATCTGCTCGCAATATTCAAGATTCGAGCATGATGTGCACATGGAACAGAAATGCGAATTGTACAAAATGTGATTGGAAGAACATTCATAGCACAGCTCACCATGCTCCAACACGGATATGTCCATCGAGTCTTTTACATCCTTTGTTTCGGCAACATAAGTGCAGTCTTCACAGTCGTTTACATCGAAACCTTCATAAATATTTCTTGAATTTAAAATACTTTCGCCAATACAATTTTCCACATTTAATTGAATGGCGAAAACGCGAGGGACTTTCAACTTTAACTCCTCAAATCCTGATGCGATTTGATCTCTCGTAATAGATTTTTTAATCTTTGCATATTCTTCCGGCGAATACGGTCGATTAAAAATGTGATACTGTTTTTTTCTTAAACCGACGCATCCGATACAATTTTGGCAGTCCTTTAAATAATAACCATAATCGCAATCAAGGCAGTTGGCGCAATCCTGAAGATACGAGCAATTCCAGCACTCTTTTGAGTTCAAGCATTCGTAACAAAGCGTGCATTTAAGTATGTGATCGCAATCTACGCAATTCGCATTGCCGTAAAAATCTCGTCCATACATGCAATCCTCATTGCCAACCGCGTTTGCCAACAGATAGCAATTCTTGCATTGGTCTGTATTGTGCGTGTACTCGCTATTAGTGTTTTTAAGCCGAATAGAGCCGATTCGAGGAGTGTTTTTTTGTAGGGCTAAAAGTTCGTCGAAGAAAAACATATTTTATATGTGTTCAGATATACAACTGTCTTCTATAGGATAACATGACCCAATCAAATCCATATTGTAGAGACCTTGAGTTTTCAGATCTTTTTTGATTTCAGCAACTTCTTTCTCATATTCTTCGCGAGAATAAGGCTCGTTTAATATGTGATACTCTTTTGCTTTCAGTCCAACGCACCCGAAACAATTTCTGCAATTGAAACATTGTTCGCAAAATTCCAAATCCGAGCAGTCCCAGCAAATATGGCAAAAATTCAGATTATATCCGCAAACGCTTACGCATTCGTAACAGAGTTCCGCATCCATAAAAAACGAACAGTCCATGCAGTTTTTGAATCCGCTAACACCGCCGTCTATGTAAGTACAATCTTCCGCGTAATTCGTGTCATAACATTCATAGCAACTCTTGGTATGAAAAATGTAATCACCCGTTGAATTTTCGTTATGAAGGGCGTGCGTGTAGAGGCGCGGCGTTTTTGATTTTAATAATTCAAGATTTTGCAAGATTTCATCAGATGCAAGTTGATGGATTTTTTTATTGAAATCTTCTTGTGAAAATTTCTCATTAAAAATATAAAATTGCTTTCTTCGAAGCCCAACGCATCCGATGCAATTCGAACATCCGATACAATCATAACAATACTTGCAATAGAAGCAGTTTTGGCAATCTTGGGACATGTCGCAGTTGTAACATTTCGAGCAGTCCACGCATTCGTACATTAGCTCGGAATCGAAACAGTACGAACAATCCAGGCAGTCTTTTGATCTGTAAACCCAATATGTGTGCATGATATCCTCGTTGTAATCAGAAGCTATGTGCATGTAGCAGTTTTTGTTGTGACGGCTGAAATTTCCGTATTCGGCATTATGCGCATCGACATTACTGAGACCAACACGCGGAGTTTGGAGCTTGAGGAGTTGGAATTTTCGTGAGAAATCTTGCATGGGGAGAGATTGTAGATGATAGCTTATAGATCCCTATCCGATTGTTTCCAAATAGCATTTTTCGCAATAAACAATATCAGGCTTTTCAGGCGCATAAGTTGTTTTTATAGCCGTATTGCATTTTGCGCATACGCGATTCCACAGATGTCGCGGATTTCTCATGTACATCCTATCCATATGTCTACAATCTGGACATCTTTGAGGAATTGGGAGAGGAATTTGTTTGTAAAATTTCAGTTCCTGCGGAATGATTTTGTAATTTTTACCGCAAGTTGTGCAAGCAAGTGTTTCATTCGTAATCAAATCCTGTGTTTGATTGATATCGTCAGGTGCTTGGCATGTCCCGGGTCTGAATTCTTTCTTGTCATCATCAAGCCATTTGTACCCTTTTTCGAGAGCTTGTTCGCGGGTAAGCGGATAATATTCTTGAGCCGTAGTTTGGTTGTATGCGAAATTGGAAAGTTGGATTGGGAAATATTCGCCCCACTCGCCCGTACGAGTCATTTGCTCGATAATTTGCGGAAGAAGCTCATTATATTTTTCTTCCGTATATTGCTTATTCAGGATGCAGTATTGTTTATGTCTCAAACCTATACAGCCAAAGCAGTTTTTTGATCCCATGCAATCTTGGCAGTAAGAAAGATTGTTATTGCCCATATTGCATGTGTGGGAAAATTTTAGATTAAATCCTCCGTATCCGATCACCGTATTTTCGTAACAACACTCTATGTTTTCGCCAAACTGGTAAATGTCGTGGCTTGTTTTTGTGCCGAAAGACATCGAGTAACAGTGTTTGCATTCGTGACAGTGCAGACAATCGTAAGAGTCCTGCGTGTCTTTGCAATTGAAAAGTCCATCTCCCGTGCAGTTTTCGTTTTGGAAGCCGCGCATATCTTTGTTCGGGAAGCTCAAATAGGCCGATCGGACATACTGTTTGAGACCGACCATTGTCGAAAAAGAGCCAGTATTGATTTCAGCAATTTTCTTTTTATATTCTTCTTGAGTTAATTGTTGGTTGTACATGCAAAACTGTTTTCTCTCGAGATTTGCGCACCCGAAACAGTTATTACAACCGATGCAGTTTTTCAAAAACCAACTATCGTTACAATTTCGGCAGTTGATTCCGAATTTGAGGTTGTAGCAGTTGTTGCAATCGATACATTCGTAACAAATTTCACATCCGTTAACTTTTAAACAATCAACCGCATTTGTGGATTTATTTACCGTATATCCGTAATAGCAATCGCGGCTGTAATCAGTATCGAAAATCAAATAACAGTTTTTTAAATTACCCGCATAATTCACATATTCGCTGTTTTCAAGCGAGCTGTAGCTGACATTAAGAGATGAACGAGGAACTTTTTTATTTAAATTCGCCCATTGGTCAAAAAACGGCTTTGCGAAATCATATTCTTGACCAAAAGAAATAGGATCCCACTTGTCACTCCACCACTCTTTCACATAATAAACCGGGAAAGTCACATCCGGCGTATAACAGGATAGAATAGGTTTGTGTGTTAAATCGCATTCGCGTTTGTAAAGCTTGCGCTCGTTACACCAAGCGAGTCTGCGCTGTTGGCGGCAATCCGGACAATGAGTCGGTTCGGGAACCTCAAGTTTTTTATAAAAGCCCAGATGTTCGTCGGTGAGGTCGAATGGTTGTTGACAATTGGAACAGATTTTTGTGGTCATATTGTAGCGTTTGTTATCCTATATGCTTCCAAAAGCACTCCTGACAGTAAACGATATACGGTGAGTCGGGACGATAGGTCGTAATCATATCTTGCCCACACTTGTCGCATTTGCGTTTGTATAATTTGCGCTCGTTACGGAGCGAGAGGCGGCGTTTTTGTCTGCATTCCGGACAGTTATTCGGCCACGGTAAATTTTTTTTCTTGTAAAATTCCTGCTCCTGTTCGATTATCAAAAAAGGCTTACCGCAGTTGGCGCAGGATTGAGTGGAATTTGGCATGGGGATAGGGAGTTAGGAAGATAGGATGCTAGGCACTAGGATATTAGTTGATGAGGAAAAAGCATGCAATCCCTTGGGCGACGCAATGCTGTTTTGCAATACCTCGCAGTTTCGTGCAAATTCCAACCGGTTGGGAATTGTAATCACTTTCCGAAATTTCCGCATCACTTGTTCTTGAGCGAGCCCATTCGTATAGGAAAATCGTTATAATTATGCTATAATTCATAGAATAAAAAGTAACGAATACTACATGGAACAATCACAAATAGATTTTTTCCAAGAAAAACTGGACGCACTTGCTCCGGATGTCGAATTACCGGAATTCAAAGATGGTGAGGTTTTATACAAAACAGAACATTTCGTTCTTCAATCAGGATTTAGATGGAATGGGGGGGGGCAGAATGGGAAAATCAAAGAATATATGTCGTAGGTACCGACCTAATCGCTCATGAAGTTATAGCTAGGGCAAATTCACAATTCTCAGGTAATAGAGATATGAGATTCTTTGGGGAAAGCCCTTCTTTGCGCTATTTATACCAAGAATCTACATTAAAAGACTTGGTCAAACCGCACGGCTTACCATCTATGGCTTATCTAGAAGAGACAACAGATGCGGATATTGCACGAAGTGAAGGACAAACTGCAGTAGAAGGTATAATGGCTGGATTCATGGGTACCGAGGGATTAACACCTACATTAAATGAAATGGAAGGAGTTTATTCAGAAATCGCAAAAACGGCTGTGGATATTCCACCTATAGACGCTAGAAATCCAGAGTTCGCTCGCGATTTATTAATGCAAGGAGATCCGAGAGATTTAAAAATAGGTAAATTGATCGAGCGGAAGAGGAAACAAGTATTAGCTGGTTTAATAATGACTCAAAAGATTGAATCTCCAAGTGATTTACGAAGAAGAGATGTTCCAGAGGCTTGATAAGACAGACCATTCGGTCCGCGCGTTGCAGCCCTACCGGCTTGCAATTTCGGATCGATTTGCAAAAAAACTCTACCCTTAATACTTACTACCAACTACTTGCTACTTCATATTAGAGGCTCCGTGAAATTCTCCTCCCCGGCACCCTCCGGACCATTCGGACCTTCGATTGATCCACCTTCTTCCCATTTTTTTAAAATTTCGGTTACTTCCGCGACAGGACGAGCATATTTGCTGCGCGATAAATCTCTGATTTCTTCAGATAAGTCGGAAACCGGTTTTGGCACATCTATTGTTTTGCCCGAAAACGCATCTCTTATCTGACCATCGACGGACATTTTTACATAAAACTCTCTCACACCAAGATTGATAATATCGCGAACCGTGAACTTGGGCGTGTATTCCTTTTCGAGAATAACCGCGTCCTCGGCACCAACACGGAAACTGATAATAGAACCCACATTTCCGAATACGGTTGTCTTAACAAGTTCGTTAAGCTGACCCATATACTGATGAGCCATCGTAATATTGAGTCTGTATTTTCGAGCCTCGGATAGAATTTCCGAGAATGTATCAGTTGCAAAATACTGGAACTCGTCGCAGTAGAGGTAGAAATCTTTTCTCTCATCTTCCGGAATATCGGCGCGCGACATGGCGGCTTGTTGAATTTTTGTAACCATCATGGCACCGATAAGTCCGCAGTTTTCCTCACCAAGTTTTCCTTTTGAAATCTTCATGAGCAGAAT
>JBAYGX010000003.1:0-31527 GCA_041666465.1 Candidatus Altimarinota bacterium | reverse complement strand
ATGCAATATGGTTATTTGCAGGAGGCGTAATGCAGGAAATAGCTGCCAGAAGAATTTTAAAGGAAGGATATAAATTAATAATAACCGATTACAATCCGAAATGCGTTTGTGCAAAATACGCAGATAAACTTGTCAAAACCGATACATTCGATATCGCCGCAAATATAAAAGCAATTCCGGGATTAAGAAAAGAATTTAATATAAAAGGTGTACTAACGGTAGCCGCGGATTGTCATGAAACGGTTGCACATGTCGCACGAAAACTGGACTTGTCCGGTTTGGATCCGGAAATTTCAAAGATTTGCAGATACAAAATACTTTCAAGGAAATTATTATCAGAGAAAGGATTGCCACAGCCAAAAGCAAAGGAAGCAAGGTCTGTAAAAGAAGCAAAATCGGTGATGGAAGAGATAGGATTGCCGGTTGTAATAAAAGCTTCGAATAATTCGGGGAGTAGAGGGTTCGTTTTTGTAAAAGAAAAAAAAGATCTTACAAAAGAAGCATTTAAAAATGCATTGGAGAATGGCACGGTCGGATATGTTATTATTGAAGAATTACTCGAGCCGATAGAGACGGAAATAGCGGAACAATCGGTGGAAACACTATGGTGCGACGGACAAATGTATTTTTTGAATTGGGTGGATCGATTATTCAGAAAAGATTGTATGCTGTTCCCGAATTTAGTAAAAACAAGTGGAGATTTATATAAAAACATACCATGGGGAATAGAGTTGGGGCACATTAATCCCGCTATCCATAGTGCGCAAACTAAAGCCAAGGTCGAAAAAATGATTTATGACGCGGGAAAAGCGATTGGAATGGATAAACAGAAAGGAGGGCATATATTTAAAGCCGATATTATGCTTACAAAGAAAGGTCCGTACATTATAGAAATAACTCCGAGATTATCTGGAGGATGGGATAGCTCAATGACAACTCCATTAAGAGGCGGAGATTTTATTGGAGGGGCGATACAATTGGCACTGGGATCCAAGGTAGATAAAGAGTTTATAGATAAATATTTTAAATATAAGAACAAAAACAAATATGCTACTATAATGTCCGCAATTAAAGAAAACGCAAAAGACTGCATAGGAAGAAAATATTCATACGGTACGGGTTCGAATCCTGAACAAGCATTGTTACAAGCATGCCAAAATGTAATCAGGAAAAATTTTTTATAAAAATAATTATTCAAAAAAATGTATAAATGGAATAATGAATGTAAGTTAGATACACTGAAAGTATATGGGGAAAATGATGTTTTGATTTTCGAAACGAAGAATGAAAAAGCGAAAGTTTATATTGTAAATAACGATATAGAAAAAATAACCATAACGGTTGACGGGAAAGAACAGGAGATTACGAAAAATGATAGAAAACACATAGTCGTAGGAGATGGAAATACTCAAAGAGATGTATATCATTATTTAATGCCTAATGGACCAACTCCAACCTTGCGATTAGGTATAACTAAACATAGAGGGGAAGGGACATGGTCAAGTTTGCCACACAATTTTGAGTTAAACACGGAACCGGGATTCGAAGAGGTGTTTTTTTATATTACAGAAGGTGCAACACAAAGAGGATTTCAAGTTGGGCGAGGTGTATGGTTCGACAATTCAAGCGTCGATGGTGTTTGGCCAATATCCGATAGAACATTTAACACGGTACCCATGGGTTATCATCCCGTAGTTGCTGAACCGGGAGTTAAGATGTCCTATGTTTGGGCATACTTGGCAAAAATGAAAAGGTGGGAGAAAATCTAGGAGTTGTTCACGTATCTCTTTTGTAGATGGAAGATATAGATTTTGTACAGTTTAAGGAACGACGACAAAGCTGTACTGGAACAGTACAGCGAGGAGGAGTTGACGCAGAAATGGACAAAATCTATATCTTCCCTTCGGGTTGGATTGTATCATATCCGTCTTCTTCGTTACTCGTCGCTTCCGTACCGCTACGGGTACGGTACGCTCCTCGTGTCTTGAATCCAGATATGATACAATCCAACCATCCCAAAAGGGATACGTGAACAACTCCTAATAAAAAACGAATAGATATGAAAAAAACGGCTGTAATTATAGGAGCTACTGGAAATCTTGGAACAGCGGTATGCAAACGGCTCAAAGAGGCAACTTACACAATCGATCCGGTATGGAATAACGAAAAACATCCGGATGCATCAATAGAAAAATCCTATATGAATCTTCCAAAGAAAATAAACGCGGCAATATATTTGGCAGGAGTGAATTTGGTAAAAAAGGCAGAAGATATAACAGAAAAGGAATGGGACACCGTTATGAATATTAATTTAAAAGGGGCATTTCTTTTTGCAAAACATGCTTTGCCGGGTATGAAGGCGGCCGGTTTATCAACATTCATTGTCATATCATCGATAATGGCGACACATCCATATCCGGAAAGATTGCCATACGCAGCATCAAAAGCCGCGTTGGAAGGACTTACAAGGAGTTTGGCGGTAGAATGGGGACGATATAATATATCCGTTAATTGTATAAGACTTGGTCACTTGTCAGGGCTTATGAAATCGACTAAAACAAATCCCAATCTTTTACACGAGGTTAAAAATAAAACGCCGAATCATGAACTTATAGACCCGGACGAAGTGGCGAAATATATTACATGGCTTGTAGAGGGAGGCGGTAAGACTATGTCGGGTAGTATTACAGATTTCGACAAAGGATATACAATAAACAGATGGCCACTTTAAACCTATATACAGTTTTTCATATTAATGCCGCATATTCATCTTTATCGGAAGATGATTTGAAGGCAGTGGTAAAAAAATGCTACTGGCCTCTTTTGAAAATAATAGAAGAAAAAGATGTGAAAATCGGAGTAGAGATAACAGGTTATTCTTTGGAGAAAATTAACGAAATAGATAGCAAGTGGATAAAAAAACTACAAGAACTTATAAAGAATAAAAAATGTGAATTAATAGGAAGTGGTTATTGCCAAATAATAGGGCCGTTAGTCCCATACGAAGTAAACAAGTACAATCTGAAAATAGGTAATGAAATTTACAAGAGGTTTACGAAACAAATTCCAAAAATCGCATATGTTAATGAACAGGCATATTCAAGCGGACTGATAGATCTTTATTTAGAAGCCGGATATGAAGCAATCATTATGGAATGGAACAATGCATATAAATATAACAATAAATGGAAAAAAGAATGGCAATATTATCCTCAAATAGCAGTAGGGCAATCGGGTAAAACGATACCTTTGATATGGAATAACGCGATATCGTTTCAGAAATTTCAAAGATATATATATGAAGATATAGAATTTAATGAATATATCGGATATTTAAAAACACACACTGGTGACGATGATAGAAATTTCATACTTTATGGCAGTGACGCTGAAATATTTGATTTTCGCCCCGGTCGTTATAATGATGAAAAGTTATTGCGGGGACAGGATGAATGGATGAGGATAAGCAATTTGTTCGATAAATTAAAAAAAACAGAATGGGTACGATTCGTAATGCCAAGTCAGATTTTGCTTCCTAATAAGAAATCATTTAATGAAATCAGACTGGAATCGTCAAATCAACCAATTGTAGTTAAGAAGCAAGAAAAGTACAACATAACGAGATGGGGACTGACAGGTAGGGACGACCTGGGCCTGAACACGCAATGTTACAAACTATATAATGAGCAATTGAAGGGAGGGGTAGCAAGTAAATGGAAAAAATTATGCTATTTATGGAGCAGTGATTTCAGAACGCACATAGAAGAAAAAAGATTTATTGAGCTTAAAAAAGAATTAAACACGGTAAGTAAAAAAACAACACCACCTTTGGAATTTAAAAAAACAAAATCGATAAAAATCATCAAGGATAAAACCAAAATAATAGCGGAAACAAGTGCGATAAAAGCTGTGTTCAATACTAGACGCGGATTGTTTTTGGAAAGCTTGATTTTTAAGAACATAAGCGAAAAACCATTAGTTGGGACGCTGTATCATGGCTATTATGAAGATATAGATATGGGAGCCGACTACTATTCGGGTCATACCATTATAGAAATTCCGGGCCAACACAAAATTACGGATCTTGAAAAAATAGAACCCGAAATCTCGCTAAATAAATATCCGAATATAAAAGCGCAGATCAAATGCAAATACGGGGTGATGACAAAAGAGATATCCATATACGAAGATAGTTTAAGCATAAAACATACATTCGATTTCAAGAAGCTACCACATGCTTCATTTCATTCGGGGATTATTACATTAATGCCATTTGCTTTTAACAAAAACAAACTGTTCTATGGCTGTAAGAACGGAGGATTAAGAAAAGAAAAATTTTGCCTACGAGAAATAGGTAATTTTGACATGGCAACACCGGTATCTTCATTAATCTCTGCAAAAGGTGCACTTGGTAATACGGAAGGAGTTTTGGAAATGGGAGATGATAAAAAAAAGATTATAATCAGAAACGACATGGCGGAATTGGCTGCTTTGCCAATGATAAAATATATAAATACCGGCAAGGACTTTTTTTTACGCGTGGTATATTCACTTGGCGAAATAGACGAAACGAGGCTACTGGCAAAAAAGAACACTAATTTCAGGAAATCCTTTTCTATTAATATAAAAGCGGAAAAATGTTAAAAAACGGGATAATCAAGAAAATCGCAACACTATTTGCGGAAGAGCGTTCGATATGGAATATCGGCATCGTTAATAAGCCAATTTACGAGTTTTTAAATCGCAAGCCGGAAGTGGAATGGATAGACGAAAAAGATAAAAACACATTTCTGGCGGATCCCTTTGGTTTGGAAATTAATGGAGAGCTTTTTATATTAGCTGAAAAATATGATTATAAGGAGAAAAAGGGCTACATATGTTTAATAAAAGACAATAAGGAGCAGCAAATCTTAAAAACGGAATTCCACATGTCGTATCCGTTTTTAATTGAAGAAAACGGGGGAATATACTGCATCCCGGAAACGCATCAAGCCAATGAACTGGTTTTGTATTTGGCAAAAGAATTCCCGTTTAAATGGGAGAAGATTAAGGTATTGATAAAAAAAGAGGTAGTGGATGCCAGCTTCATTAAGCACCATGGTTTATGGTGGATGTTCTACACATTACAAGATGATCCTCATGGTAAACTATATGTAAGTTATGCAAAAACAATTACCGGTACATGGGAAGACCATAAGGGGAATCCAATCAAAGAAGACAATAGTTCATCAAGGTCGGCGGGGACTTTGTTTAAATACAAAGGTAAAATATTTAGACCGGCACAGGATTGTAGTCGTACATATGGAGGGGCGATAAAGATAAATGAGATAACAAAACTGACAGTTGATGAATTCGCGGAAAAAACAGTTAAAACGATAGAGCCTTACATGAATTCAATTTATAAAAATGGGATACACACAATATCTGCGGTGGGGAATATTACTTTGGTTGACGGTAAAAGATATATCTACAAACTGCGGTCTCTCAAGGAAATAATCAGAATTTTTAAAGAAAAATTTAAACAATACCCAAAACAGTGGAAGAAAACATCTTGAAAAAAACGGTTAGGAGTGGCGCATGGATGACGGGGTTGATATTTTTCAATAGAGCATTGGATCTTGTCACCTTTTTAATACTTTCCAGATTTATGTTACCGGAATCATATGGTGTTATGGTTTCAGCGGCAATAGTAACCGACTTCTTAAACACGATATCGCAAACAGGGTTTGAAGGTGCTCTTATACAAAAAAAAGAAAACATTAAAGAGTATCTCAATCAGGTATGGACTTTAAATATAATTAAATCAATAGTTGTATTTTTGGTAATTTACATTATTGCACCATATGTCGCAGAATTTCTACAAATAGGGGATTACGAGAACATAATAAGGTTCACAGGGTTGTATGTGGTAATGATGGGTATGGCTAACATAGGTGGGATCTATTTCTTCAAAGACATTAACTACAAGCTTGTTTTTTACAGGGATGCGGGAAGCCCGGTAATATATCTGATAACCGCACTGATTTGTATACAATTCAGCACTTCGGTTTGGGTATTGGCTATCGCTCAATTAAGCACATATGCATGGCCTACAATTATGACATATGTAATAAGTAAATATAGGCCGGTGCTGGATTTCAGATGGGGTAAATTAAAAGATTTAACGGGGTACAGTAAATGGTTGGTAGGTGGGAATATAGTAAATTATATAAACTCAATAATAGATAGCGTGTTTATGGCGCATGTATTGGGAGCTGCAAATCTGGGTTTGTATTCGAAGGCAAAAAACCTGGCAAGCATACCAAGCGGATACTTGGGGCAAATTACGAGAAAAATCGGATTTCCATCGGTTGCGAAAATACAAAATGATGAAAACACGGTGCTATCGGCTCTTGAAAAAACATACGAGATATCTTTATTTATTACATTGCCATTCATGGCGCTTTTATTAACACAATCGGGAAACATAATAAATTTCTTATTAACAAAAGAATGGATTGGAGTAGCGGAACCGTTAAAATTAATAGCCGTTGCGTTTGTAATAAAAAGCTTGAATGATGCGACATACCCATTTTTATACGGCTTGGGTAAGCCAAAAACACATGTTATGGCAACCTTGGCGCAGGCTGCTGTTTTATTCGTGGGGTTGAGTTTATTGGTCCCTGTTTTTGGAATAATTGGTGCTGTTTATGCATTCATTATTGCCATTTCGGTATCTACAATTTTTACAACCAGAAAATTAATAGTTTTAACGAAATTTAAAATTATAAAAATTATTCCGTCGTTGTTAGTGATTATAGTACCATCTATTATGGTGATAATTTTTGGTCATATGTATAACGTTTTTATAGATTCGAAAAATATATTTATATACGGTTTGGCATTGATAGGGCTGGGGCTAGTCTACATATTACCTATATTGATATTGGGGCATAAATTTGGATTGGGCCCAGTCCCAATATTGAAAATGACATTTCATAACTTGATACCACAAAAAATAAGCAAAAAAGATGAAAATAACATTATTAACAACGAAATTAAATCTTGAATCGGGAGGAGGCTCCAATATCGCTTTAGATCTCAAAGCGCGAGAACTAAAAAACATGGGATTTGAAGTTAAAGTAGTCGTATGTTTACAACAAGAAAAGATTCCGGGGCATGCACCATATCAAATATTAGTAGAAGAAATAAAAAGCACCAATCCTAGAAAAAACCTGGAAGAAATAGAAAATATTTTAAAGAAACACGAAAAAGAAACAGATGTATACATAGTAGATGGGCATTTCTTTATATGGGGTGCGGCTTTGTATAAAAAAAATAAAGGAAAGTCGAAGGTAATCGTAGATTTATTTTCGTTTTTAGAATCCGCTAATTTCTTTAACGAGAACCCTGTCCGGTTTGATATAAGGAGAACGATAGGACTGGCGATACAAAGAATATGGGGAAGACAATTCGCAAAGAATCATTTGAGATATATAGATTTTTTCACATATACATCGCCGGTAATAAAAAAGTTTTATGCAAAATTCGGCATACGAGAAGATCAAATGGCACTTATTCCACCATTTGTTGATATTGAAACAAATCCCACATTTCGCCATAGTGAAAGCGATGATATTGGAATAATTTTTGTTGGGAGACTGTCCAGATATAAAGGCATAGAGCTCTTGCTGAAAGCCGTTGCATTAATTCCGAATAAAAAAATAAATTTAGATGTGATAGGAGATGGACCGGACAGGGACAGGCTGGGAGAAATAGCGCGCAAATTGAATTTAACAAATATAAAATGGCATGGTTTTGTGCCAAGAAATAAACTGCATGAATATTACGAAAAAGCTACTATCTTGGTGCATCCGACAATAGATCCGGAACCGTTTGGAATGTCTGTTTTGGAAGGTATGAAATTTGGTTTGCCGGTGATAACGAGTGAAAATAGCGGTTCGGCATGGCTTATTGGAGACGGAGGTTTGGTATTCAAAAATGGTAACTATAAAGATCTTTGTAACAAAATCTTGGAATTATGTGATAATATTGAGCTCCGCAGAGAAATGGGTTTGAAAGCCCTTGAAAGAGCAAAGTACTTTGATTATAAGAAATGGGCTGATGAATTAAAAAAAATAATTGTTAAACTCGAACAATGAAAATCTGCTTCTCATTCCAACGAAATTTCGCAAAATTACAGCATTGTTTAGCGATTGAATTCAAAAAAAGGGGAATAGCAACTGAATTTTGCGGCTATAGTACCTCGTTTAAGGCTGAAAAAGTTTTACTTGAACAAAAGGAAATTAAATACGGGACGATAATCTCTGATAACAGGTTACATGAAAAAGCAAAGAACGAAAAAATAGACTACGAATATTTAGAAAAACTGGAAAAAGAATACGGGATTCCGAACTTATGGCCGTATTTAATTACAGACAGATGCGTTACAAGAAACATACCGAAAGAGAATTTTTCATATACTCCGGCATATGATCACGAATGGATGCTCAAGCTACTACAGGTCGCGTCAAAAGAAATAATAGAAATGTTAGATAAAGAAAAACCGGACATTTTGATAATGCCATTGGTAGGGAATGTTGGGGTTCACTTGCTATATGAAATATGCAAGAAAAAGAAAGTAAAAACCTTATTTGTATTCACGGCAAGAATAGATGACAGGATGGCGATATACGAAAATGCATATAATGATTTCTCGGAAGTAATTAAAAAAGCCAAACCGACGGAAAATGATTACGAAATGGCAAAAGAATACATACAAAGATTTAAGGACAAAGAGGTTTATTATGCGGGCACTTCAGGTGCAAAAAGAGTAACGAATTACTTTGATTTTATTTATAAGGAAGCAAAAGGATTCGTAAAATATATAAATAACTATTCAAAGACAAAAAAAGATATAAGAAAGAATAATTTGGCCGGAGATTACACATTCCAAACGCCATATTATTATGCCAAAAACAGACTAAAAAGATTTGCCAGAAGGCTGAAAGGTTATAACGACATATGGTCAAAGCCTGTTAAGGATGAAAAATATGCCTTCTTCCCTTTACATGTGGAGCCGGAGGTCGCGGTATCGGTATTCGCGCCATATTACGATAACCAAATAGAAGTGTGCAGAATGATTGCCAAATCCCTACCGGTTACATATAAACTTTATGTAAAGGAGCATCCGGACATGTTATACAATAGGTCGAAAAGTTATTATAAAAAACTACTGAAAATCCCAAATGTAAGGCTGATAGATCCGTTTATAGGAGCTCAAAAATTGATTAAAAATGCAAAACTAATAACGACAATTACAGGGACGGCAGGCATGGAGGGATATGTCATGGGGAAGCCGGTAATAACATTTGGATCTGTAATGTACAATGTCGTACCTTCAATAAAAAGAATTAAAGAGCCGGAGCAGTTGCCTTTTGTAATACGGGATTTATTGGAAAATTATAAATTCAACGAAGAAGAAGCTCTAAATTTTATCGCATCAATATATAATATAAGCGAATCGATAAATATAGGAGAGCTATGGCTTGGGACTTTGGATGAAATCAAACAGAGCAAAGATTTCCCCAAATTAGTAAATATGATAATAAAAAACATAAGTTAAGTGGTTATATGAAATTTTTGTAAGAAATATGTATAATAAATTTATAAGTAAAATTTTCAATGCAAACAGCTCTAATAACAGGTATAACAGGTCAGGATGGGTCATATCTCGCCGAATTTCTACTGGGGAAAGGATATCAAGTTTACGGACTCGTTCGTAGGTGCAGTACCCCGAATCATGAACGAATAAATCATATCCTGGATAAAATCACACTTGTTGATGGCGATCTTCTCGATACAAGCTCACTCATAAAAGTTCTGCAAGAAACAAAACCGGACGAGGTTTACAACCTTGCCTCCCAATCTTTTGTGGGAGTTTCCTGGAAAGAGCCGATTTTAACAGGAGAAATAACGGGCTTGGGGACGACACGACTTTTGGAGGCAATAAGAATAGTTAACCCGAAAATAAAATTTTACCAAGCATCTTCAAGTGAAATGTTCGGGAAAGTGCGCGAAACGCCTCAAAACGAAAAGACGCCTTTTCATCCGAGGAGTCCATACGGAGTGGCAAAAGCTTACGCACATTACACGACCGTAAATTATCGCGAGAGTTATGATATGTTCGTATGTGGAGGAATCCTTTTTAATCATGAATCTCCTCGTCGCGGCTTGGAATTCGTAACGAGAAAAATCTCACATGGAGTTGCCAAAATACATATTAAACTTGCCGATAAAATTAAACTGGGGAATCTTGACGCGAAAAGGGACTGGGGATTTGCAGGAGATTATGTAAAAGCTATGTGGATGATGTTATCTCAACCGAAACCGGATGATTATGTCATTGCGACGGGAGAAACGCACAGCGTGCAGGAGTTCGTTGAGGAGGCTTTTAAGACGATAGGAATTAAAAACTGGAAAGATTATATAGAACAGGACGAGAAATATATGCGGCCCGCCGAAGTGGATTACCTGATTGGCGATTTTTCAAAAGCAAAAAAAGAGCTTGGATGGAAACCGGAAGTGAGTTTCAAAGGTCTTGTCGAAATGATGGTAAAATCTGATATTGATATCTTAAAAAGACAATCGTAAAAATGCTTCAAAAACGCAACTTGCAAATCGGAGTTGGCGACACTTGTATTAACGAGACCGCTAAAAAATATGTCATGGACGCTCTGGACAATAACAGATTGTCTTATGGCAAATATGTCCATGGTTTTGAAAAGAAATTCGCCGAACTTCATGATTCGAAATATGCGATTATGAGCAACAGCGGAACAAGCTCACTTCAAGTTGCGATTCATGCGCTTAAAGATATACACGGTTGGAAAGATGGAGATGAAGTACTCGTTCCGGCGCTGACTTTTATAGCGACCTCAAATGTTGTTTTGCAAAACAATTTGAAGCCGGTTTTCGTAGAAATAGATCCGTACTCTTACAATATCGATACCAATAGAATAGAAGAAAAAATCACTCCGCGAACTCGTGCAATTATGCCTGTAAATCTTTTCGGGCTTTCGTGCGAAATAGATAAGGTTCTTGAAATCGCCCGTAAACACAATTTGAAAACAGTCGAAGACTCTTGTGAAACGATGTTTGTTCGTCACAAAGGGAAAATGGTTGGTTCTCAATCTGATATTTCTTGTTTTTCCACATATGTGGCGCATTTGCTGGTAACCGGTGTCGGCGGATTAAGTGTTACAAGTAATCCGGATTATGCGGTTGCCATGAAAAGCATGGTCAATCATGGGCGCGACTCGGTTTACATGAATATTGATGACGACAAAGGTGCGGTAAGAAATAGCAAAAAAAGTTTTTTCAAACTTGTTGACAGAAGATTTTCGTTTGTTCGTATGGGTTACAGCTATCGAGTAACCGAGATCGAGGGAGCGCTTGGGATGGCGCAAATAGAGCAATGGCAAGACATATTGAGTGCGCGCCAAAAGAACGCGGCTTATTTGATTAATGGTTTAAAAAAATACGAAGAGCATTTGCAATTACCGTCATGGCCGGACTATTCCGAACATGCATTTATGATGCTTCCTTTGGTAATTAAAAAAGGAAGTCCGGTAAAAAGGACGGATTTGATCATGCATTTGGAAGAATACAATGTGGAAACAAGGTACATGGTCCCGCTCCTTGATCAACCATATTATGTTAAATTATTTGGGGATCTCGAACCGCAATATCCACACGCGGCGCTCGTTAATAAAAACGGATTTTATATCGGTTGCCATCAGGGGATAAATCAGGCGGATATGGATTATATGCTGGAAGTATTTAAAGAATTTTTTCAGTAGTCGGTAGGTTGCCGCAGGCGACCGAACGGCTTATCAAAAATGTCGATTTAATATGTAAAACATTATTCTGTGCAACAGATAGCGAAAAATATCGACAATGCGAAAACAAAAAAATGGATTTTAGTTACGGGCGGATCGGGGTTTATAGGTACAAACCTCGTGGTCGAGTTGGAAAAACAAGGTTTCAAGATTGTAAATTTATCCGCACACGATCCAATAATCCCAGTCAAAACGATAAAACTGGATCTCGTAAATGACGACTTGTCTGTTTTGGATGAATATAAATTCGATTATGTTGTGCATCTTGCGGCAGTCAGTACGATTAAGCTTTCGGAAGGGAACGAAGAAGAAACAATAAAGCTAAATGTGGAAGGCACAAAGAAGCTTCTTGAATATTTTAAAGATAAAAATCTAAAGAAATTCATCTTCATGTCGAGCATGACGGTTTATCAAGAAGTTGACATCGAAATGACAGAAGATTTGGAAGCCCTTGTGGATAAAAACAGCAATGCATATTCATATTCGAAACTTCTTGCCGAACAAGAGTGTCAAAAATTCGCAGATGAAATGCCAATTTTAATTTTCAGATTGGCAAATGCATATGGTCCATATCAACGAGTTGGTAAGACACCTAACTTAATACCTCAAATAATTTGGCAAGCGCTTAATAAAAAAGAGATAGAAATTTACAACGGAGACTTCGCAAGGGATTTTATTTATGTGTCGGACATTACGGATGTTGTTTTAAAAGGTCTGAAATCGAAGTTTGCAGGGACTTTGAATCTAGGCACCGGAATGCCAACAAAAGTTGCCAAGATAGCGGAACTGGTGGCGAAAAAGACCGGAGTAAAAGTTCATGACTTGAAGCGTAAAATAAAAGCACCGCTGGAACTTGTTCCGAATATAATTCTTATAAAAGAAACTTTGAAATGGGCGCCAAAAATTTCCTTAAAAGACGGACTTGAAAAAACCATTAAATACTACCAATCAAATGCTAAATAAAGATATATATTCAAAAACGGCAATCGTAATCCCTACATATAACGAAAAAGACAATGTTGAGAAACTGATTCAGGCAATTTCCGGGATCTCGGAAGATATGACAATCGTAGTGGTAGACGATAATTCCCCGGATAAAACAGGTGAAATAGCAGACACCCTGACGAAGAAATATAAAAACCTAAAAGTCATTCATCGAACAAAGAAAAATGGCCGTGGCGGGGCATGCATAGAAGGTTTTAAATGGGCTTTGGGCGCAGGTTCTGAATATGTTTTCGAAATGGATGCAGACTTCTCTCACGATCCCATTGATATTCCGCGGCTGTTAACTAAGGTTCTGGAAGGCGATGACATGGTAATAGGCTCAAGATACCTCAAGGACAGTAAAATATTGAACTGGGGTCTAAAACGCACGATTTTCAGCAAATTCGCGAACATATACGCGAGAGTGATACTTGGTATACCGATTCACGATTATACAAACGGATATCGTTGTTATACGAGAAAAGCATTGGAAGCGATAGATTTTGATAGAATTGAAGCTTCCGGATACATAGTTCTTTCCGAAATGTCTTATCAATTACACAAAAAACACTTCAAAATAGGAGAAATACCAATTGTATTCGCAAATCGCAAACGCGGTATATCGAACCTGTCGATACATGAAATAACAAGCGCATTCACGAGCGTTATAAGGTTGAAATGGAACTATATGAAAAACCGAACAAACTAAAAACCTCTCTGCTGTCTGCTGTTTGTGTCTTGCTCCTCATCCCTTCGCAATCTCCCAGAAATTCTTTCCGAACTCTTCAGGTGGCAACCTGTTTTCGTCAGGTTTCTTTGGGTCAAAATTCTGATTGACGAAATATATGAGTGAAGCCGGTTTTTGCCATAAATTGGCAACACCATGAAGCACTCCGCGAGGTATAAATAATAAACTTGCATGTCCATCCCCCATAATTAACCTTTGGACAACCTCATAAGTCTTCGATCCATCGCGCAAATCCTTAAGCCCGACTAAAACTCGGCTTGATGGCGGCACAAACCAAATGTCTTCTTGATTTAAATGGTAATGTCCGGCCTTAATCGCCCCGGGTAAAATTTCAGAATAGTTAGCCTGTTTCAAATCAAACCCTTTAAATTCAATCGGTGTGTCTTTATCAAACCTCATGATTTCCGAAAAACTACCGCCACAGTCTACAAATCTTTTTAACGGGATAATCTTCACGCCTTCTATTTGATTTTTGCCAAAATAATTTTGAATCGAAGCTTTTTTTGAATACTTAGGATTTATTTTCATAAGATATAAAATTAAGAATTTTTGGAATTCGGATATCCCATCCGTATTTTTTACAATCGCCCTTAGGATACTTCACTCGCATCGGATCATCAAATGCCTCTTGGATTTTTGCAGCCAAATCATTACTGTTCCCGGCCTCAAAAATATAAGAATTTTCATTGTTAAAAATTTCCATAAGCGAAGGCAAATTGGAGACGACAATCGGGCGTCCGGAAGCCATATATTCAAAAGCCTTAAGAGGGGAGGTGTATTTGGCCGATATTGAGCTGTCGCCTGTATTCGGCAAAACAAGCACATCGGCGGCTTTCAAATAAATAGGTATTTCAGGATAAGAAACATGGCCTTTGAACACAGTATCTTTTCGATCAGTCACAATCTCTAAATCGCAACAATCCAAACTACTTCCAATTATATATAGCTTTACATTATCGATTTTTTCAAAAGCATTCAAAAGTACCGAAACGCCTTTCCATTTTTGCAAACTCCCGCTGTAAAGCACAATCTTTCCTTCAACAGGAATACCCAGCTTTTTTCTTGCCTCTTCTCGTGTTATATCCAAGTCGAAAAGTTCGACTTTTACTCCATCCGGGGCAACAAGAACTTTCGCCTCGGGCAACAGATCTTTTACCTCATGCTCAAGCCCTTTACTTATAACAATTATTTTATCGAATCTTTTAAGCAAAAACTTGTAAACCTTTTTGCCAAAATTTCTTATTGGAAAATTATGCAACTCGATAATCTTGTTTTTCTTATAAAAAAGGAAGAGTCCAATCCATGGCTCTCGCGTGTAAATAATCTGAGTTTTTTTGAATAAAAAAAGGAAAAAAACACTTAAGTGAAATGTAAAAGATTGCAAGTGGAAAACCGCACTACATGAGCCTAAAGGGAAGAGATCAATCGAACACAAATGTCGTATTTTGAATCTGTTTGTAATGCAATAATAATCCCATGCATTATTAATTTTACTCTCTTTTTTTGTGCCAAATCTGAAAGGAATGGAGAGAGCTATATCGACACCAGCGTTCTTAAAAGCCTCGCAATTTTGCATTACCTGAATGCTATTCGCTTTGGTGCTGGGGATGCGAAGATTTGTTATGTAATCGATTTTCATGTGACTATTTCAAGAAATCTTTTAACGGATAAAACCTTGTCGAAATCCTTAACTCTTTTTAGGCCGACCTCAGACATTTCCCGGCGCAATTCATCATTTTTCAAAAGCTCGATAATCTTGTCGGAAAACGCATCGGTGTCGCCTTGCGGGACAATGAAATCCTTTTGTTTCCCGTCCAAAATATAATCTGCGCCAAGTGTTTTCATTGCGACGATAGGCAGTCCGCAAGCCATGGCTTCGACCAGCACCCGACCAAACTCTTCTTCGCGCGAAGGCATAATGAATACATCGGCATTTTTATAATAATTATAAATATCGCGATTTGATATAGCACCAACGACTTCAATGTTTTCACCAGAGATTTTACGAATTTTAGATACATCCGGTCCGTCACCGACTATCACGAACCGACAATCTGTTTTCGACAAAGTTTTTTTGATAATTTCAGGCAAATATTCGGAACCTTTTCTCGGAGAAAGCCAGTGTACGAATAAAACGGTTTTTTTGTTATTGCGCATTTCTGTCGGTTTGAAATTTTTGATTTGATTTACATCAACCCAGTTATGCATAACGGTAAGTTTCTTATCGCTTAAATGAAAAAACTCGCGATAATATCCGGCCATCAATTCCGTGCAGGTTACAACCTTCTTAATGCATCTAATCGCCATTTTAAAGGCGATAGAACCACCTTTATATAAGTTTTTCTGCTCGCAATACCATACAAAACTTTTAGCGAATGTAAACCGTGAAATAATACCCACGAGTATGGCACTGAAATAAGAATAATGTACATAAAATCTTTTATATCCGCGCAGTCTAAGCCATAAAAATACGAAAAATCTTTCGATCAGCGCAGGGACGCGAAGCATTCCTTGCGCCATAATATAAGCCGTTTCGCCATAGCGAAACTCCTTTAAATTAAATCCTTTTATTTGAAATTTTTGTAAGTAAATGTGCTGAATGTTTTTCAAGCACGGCTTATTTTTGCCATATTCAATAAACAAACAAACCTCCATCTCTTTCGCAACTTCTTCGAGAAGATCAATCAAATAATTGTAATGTGTCGAAGTATTCTCATCATACTCCGGCAGTACAAATACTAGTTTTTTTCTTTTTTCTGTAACTCTGTAATTCTGTAATTCTGCAATCTTCAAATAAGTATCCGCATAAAACTTAAGAGCCTGATTATATTCAAACTTCTGAACACTTTTCCGACCTTCTTCGGCAACTCTTGCCGAGTCATCAGGATTTCTTATCGCCCATAAAATCTTCTCTGCAATCTCAGAAGCATTCCAGTCGATAAACAATGCGTTTTTTCCATCGTCAACAACCTCATTCATAATCCCGACCTTTGTGGTTAGACAAAGAGCCCCACAAGCCATCGCCTCAAGTGTTACGCGTGGTCCGCCCTCGTTATAAGAAGTCATTATAATCGCAGAACTTTCCCGGTAAACGCGCGCGACATCTTCGCGAGTAGGAAGCCATCCGAGCAACTCAATATTTTTGCCGGTTCTTTTTTTGACAAAACCTTTCATACTTCCATCTCCTACAATTTTTAACTTAAAATCCGGTACTTCTTTCGTAACAATATCCGCGGCATCCAAAAGCAAATCCAAACCTTTATTTTTCTCCAATCGTCCACAGAAAACGAATTGTTTCGGATTGCGTACGGAATCCCCGGTCTTGAAAACATCAAAATCCAAATAAAAAGCAGGGATATGTAAGATTTTTTCTTCAGGGAAACCCAATCCG
The DNA here is from genome assembly GCA_041666465.1 of Candidatus Altimarinota bacterium. Taxonomy (GTDB): domain Bacteria; phylum Patescibacteriota; class Gracilibacteria; order UBA1369; family UBA12470; genus XYC2-FULL-41-22. The sequence goes on along the minus strand of JBAYGX010000003.1, from coordinate 14,525 downwards.
ATTACATATTTATAAGTTTCAGATTTGTTTATCAGTCTTAAGTGCGGAATCTTGAGCCGATTTTTCTTGAAAAATCTATTTAGCGTAATCCTTTCAATCCTTTCCATAAGATTTTCAGCTTTCGGATAGCCGGGGATATGCATCAATTCGGTTACATAAGGAACACTTAACTCTTTCGATAAAACCATCGCGGCCTTCACATTCGCAAAACATGGTGGAATTGCATGAGCGGTAATAAGATCGAAAGGATTTTTTGCACAAATTTCTCGAGCCTTTTTTAATATAAAATTTTTATGTGTAAAAAAATCCAAGTGCATAAACCTGCTTGCCGACGAAGGATATAAATAGACATTTTTATGAATTTTCATCTCGCCACCTTTACCGTTACTCGGACAAATAACGGAAACCCGTTCGAAATGTTCGGAAAACCCGCGAAGCATTTCGAAAAAAACATTTTGCTTACCATACGCAATTCCGGAGTCACCGGTTAACATCAATATGTGCCCTTTTTTTTGAACCATTCAATAGTTTTTTTAAGCCCCTGTTCGAATCCGACTTTCGGGTCAAATCCGAACTCTTTTTTCGCAAGTGTAATGTCAGGTCTGCGGACTTTTGGGTCGTCTTGTGGCAAATCCTTATAAATAATTTTGCTTTTTGAATCCGTTAGCTCAACGATTTTTTCCGCTAACGCCTTAATTGAATACTCCTCGGGGTTGCCAAGATTAACAGGGCCTTTAAACCCTTCTTTCGCCATCATTTCAACAATTCCATCAACCATATCGTCAACATAACAAAAAGATCTTGTCTGGTAGCCATCGCCGTAAATAGTAATCGATTTCCCGGCAAGTGCTTGTGTTATAAAATTAGGGATAACCCTTCCGTCATGAGCACGCATCCTCGGTCCATAAGTATTGAAAATCCTGACAATTTTCGTCTTAAGTCCATACTTGAAGCCGTAATTTACAACCAAACTTTCCGCAAATCGCTTCCCTTCGTCATAACAACTTCTTACACCCAAGCAATTTACATTCCCCCAATAAGACTCTCTCTGCGGATGTTCCAACGGATCGCCATAAACTTCCGAAGTCGATGTGTGAAAAAATTTGGCATGCAACTTAACTGCCAAATCCAGCATGTTTTTGGTCCCGGCCGCGCTAACCCACAAGGTTTCAAGAGGTATTTTCTGATAATCGATAGGGGAGGCAGGACAAGCAAGATTAAAAACCTCGGTTACGCCCTCTAAATCAAGTTCTTCGTCAAGAATAGAATTTGTAATATCGTGCTCAATTAACCTGAAATCAGGATTTTTCAGAAAACGATCAACATTCGCATGATCTCCGGTAATAAAATTATCAATGCAGATAACCTTATAACCTTTATCAAGCAGTTTTTCGCATAAATGACTGCCTATAAAACCAGCACCACCTGTAATTATTGCCTTCATTGGATTGAATTTAAGCCACATACTTCTACCATATAATGTGTTTTTTTTCCAGCCGTTGATGTATTGTGAAAACAGATTAATTAGAATCAAAATGCAAGATTGGGGGAAGATTTCCGAACAAAACGATCACTGGAACTCAAATAAAGCGAAAAAAATTCAAGAGAAAGAATCACAGGTGATAATAAAGTGGTTAAAAGATTTAAACCTGTTGAATTACAACATACTTGAGGTTGGATGCGGGAATGGATATGTTGGATTGAAAATATCGGATTATTTCTTAAAAGAAGGAATAAAATTCGAATATTACTTAACGGATTTGATACCGAATTGCCTCGAAAAGGCAAAAGAGAATTTCGCGGACTTAACATCCAGGGGATCTGTGAAATTTGGGATTTTGGATGTTTACAAAATTGACAAAATACTTGGTGCGCAGACACAGGAAATAATAATATCAACAGGGTTTGCCTCGGCGGCTACATACAAGGACGCAGTTCCGGTTGTATCGCGTTCTTTGAAAAAAGGAGGTGTATTGATTTGCGATTTTATAAATAATTTTTCTCCGGTTTTATTTCTAAGTAATATTCCAAGATCTATATCGAGAATAATAAACAATAAAAAATACGCAAAAGATGTTAATTCCAAATATTATCATTTTGGCAAAATAGGGATAAAAGAATATTTCCGGAAATACGATCTTGAGCTCGTTGATATGAAGTACATAGGTGTTTTAAAGAATCCGATTGTGGCAATTTTCAAGAAGAGAAGATAGAATAATCATGCTTTAAACCGGCAAAATGAAAACGATTAAGCAAAACATCTGGCTCATTTTAATCCTTATTGTGAATCTGGCAGTTGTCCTATATCCGACTTTCTCGACATCTCTTCCGATAACTCAAACGGACGGGCTGACATATTTCGGTACATCAAAAATGCTTGCGGAAACGGGTGATTTTTTTGCCGAGTTGCCTTCATACATACCTGCGAAAGGGGAGGAAGCCACTCATATAAATGAATTTTTGCCCGTCCCGATAGTTTATATGGCGGGATTTATTAAGTTTTTTGGCGAAAGGATCACAATTAATGGTGGTGCATTAGGGCTAATATTTGTACTGGCGAATTTTTATTTATATTTTTTAGTAAAAAAACTGACATCAAAAAACACAGCACTCATCGTTACGCTTTTAAGCGCACTTAATTTCAGGTTTTACTTCCTGCTTTTCGGAGGGAATTGGGCGAACGCATGCGCAATGATGTTAAGTATTCCAACCCTTTATTACTACTCGGAATATCTTGAAACCAATAAAAAATCTTCTCTGCTGTCTGTGTCTTGTTTCTTACTCCTTGTCGCCGGTAGCCACACGGTACAGTTCTTATTTACGGTATTTCTGATGCTCGGTTTATGGTTTGGAATGAAAGTTCTAAAAAATACGAAGATAAAATTCCCTGAAATCAAGCTCGAGATTGGCGCAAAACAGGAGAAAACAATAAAAACCGTTATATACACATTAGGTATTTCAATATTCGCGTTTCTGGTGACTTTTATCCCGTTTGTTTTGGCAGGTACAAGAACTTATTGGGTTACGGAATGGATAAATTACTTAAAAGCTTATGATAAAGTCCCGGAGTTTTGGCATTATGGTGTTCTTACCGATGGACCGGTTTTAATTATTTTTGGGTTATTGGGGCTGCTATATGCAATTCACAAACAAAACTGGAAGATTGTCGGGATAGCTATTCCTTCTTTTATAATAATAAATCTTACGAACTTTCTGGTTCCTGACGAAATATGGTTGAGCTTGTTTGTTTACAGATATCAGGCGTTCCATTTCATAGTGTTGGCGCTTTTAAGTGCATATTTTGCTTTTGAAGTTACGAAAAATGTACCCAAGCTTAAAAAACTATTTGTGGTGCTGATTTCAATTGGTGTCTTGTGGCAGGCAGGGTTGGTAGGAGTGCTCATGCATGAAGTCGAACCTGCCATAACAGAGGATGAATTTGCCGCGGCTGAATATTTAAAAAATACAGATGGAAATTTCTGGCTTATAAACAATATCGATACGGATTCATCTTTCAGATCTTACGAATGGATTTTTGCGTATGGAGATGGGGATGTGGACAATGCCGGTAAAGTGCTTACGCAAGATGCTCTAAATTATGATTACATAATGGTTCAAGACATCGATGTCCTTACAGAAGAAGATTCCGCCATTTTGGAGACAAAAGAGGTTGTTTTTGATCAAGGAATCGTATCGATTTACCAAAACAAATGAAACCGAATTTCAGGCAATTTATAAAATTCTGCGTTGTCGGTACCATAAGCATGATTGTGGATGTTGGCTCCTACACGCTTTTGACGAGAATGATTCAGTTTTTTTACAGTCATTATCTTTTAGCTAATGCGATAGCGTTTATAGTTTCATTGATAATTAGCTATGTTTTAAACAAGAAGTTCACTTTCCAAAATAATAACAAAGCTATCGGAGTACAATTCACAAAATATGTAGGTGTTTATACTGTCGGGTTGGTAATATCCGAAATATTACTTTATATACTGGTGGACAGAATTGGTATATACGATTTGATTGCAAAAATGCTTGTAATAGGAGCGGTTCTCTTCTGGAATTTTACAGGTAGTAAATTTTTTATATTCGATAAAGATGTACACGGGAAAATATAATAATTTGGAAAGGTTTTCATCATATCTGTGTCAGATTAAGACGATATGTGAAAAGTCCCCAAAGAGAATTCTGGAAATTGGGATAGGGAACAAAGTTGTTTCGAATTATTTGCGTGAAGCCGGATTTTCGGTAACAACATGCGATTTGGATAAAACATTAAATCCGGACATCGTTGCGGACATTCGCAAAATGCCATTTAAAGACGAAGAATTCGATATGGTAACGGCATTTGAAGTGCTTGAACATATTCCTTATAGCGATGTGGAAACAGGGCTCAAGGAGTTAAACAGGATTTCATCCAAAACAGTTGTTATTTCGATACCATTCGTAACATTTGCTATCTATGGAAAGTTTAAATTTTTACCATTTTTACATCCGTTATCTTTCATGTTTAGAGTATGCGAATACTTTTGGCATAAACATAAATTTAACGGTACTCATTATTGGGAAATGGGAACCAAGGGTTATTCCAGAAAACAGCTAAAAAAACTTATCAAGGATTGTGGATTTGAGATTAAAAAAGAGTTAACGCCGGAATTAAACCCGTACCATTATTTTTTTGTACTTGAAAAAACTTCTTGAAGCTGTTCGAGATTCTTTTCCCAATTGAAATTCTCGGAAACAAATCGGTAAGCTTCTTCCGTATTGTCAATCGTCAGTGTGGCCTTGATATTTCTCGCAAGATCTTGCGGATTATTCGGCTTGGTCAGAACGGCGGTTTGGATAGTTGCAACCTCTCTCGTTCCAGGGATATCTGTCGCTAAAACTGGAGTGCGTAAGTACATTGCTTCGACAACTGTATGAGGGAGTCCTTCATAAATCGAATTTAGAACAAGCATGTCGGCGCGTGCAATTTCCTTAAGCGTTTCTTCATGAGATAAAGGTCCTAAAAATGTAATATATTTATCCACATTAAGATCTCGGGCAAGTTGTCTCAACTTCGTACCCTCCGGGCCCTCCCCGATTATCCTCAATACTATGTCACTTCTTCTACTTCCCCTACTTCTCATTACTTCTCTGCTGTCTGTGTCTTGTGTCTTGCTGACTATCTTCAACGCCTCAATAATCCCGGCAATATTCTTATGAGGAACAAGCCTGCCGACGGTTACAATGGTCTTGGTGTTATCTTCGCGCTTAGGTTTGTTTATAAATGGCACCTCAACGGCATTATAAATAACAGTAACCTTGTCTTCGGGAACCGAATAATGTTTAGCCAAAATATCTTTCAAGTATTGAGATGGAACAACGATTCTTGAGGCTCTTTTAAAAGCGGATTTTTGGAACATCCTTGAGATTCCGCCCCCTCCGCTTGCCAAAAAATCATCAAGATTCTTATCCGTTTTGCCTTCTCTGTGTGCGGTTTCCCACGCAATATCTCCAACAAATTTCATGACAATCGGTCTATGAATCAATTTCGCAGCCAATCCTCCGAAAAATCCAACCACAAGCGGCCCCTGTAAATAAATTAAATCGGACTTCCTACCATGTTTTAAAACGGCAAAAAATAAATCCAACTGCCTTAAAACAGAACCAACCACGGGTAATTTTCGTGCATATCCGCTTCTTACTTTCAGTTGATGTAATTTAGCGCAATCGATCGGTTTAAGAGAATCTCCAAATGCAATAACACTAACTTCGTCCAGTCTGTGGGCGAGTTCCCAAGTGTAAGTTGCCGGACCTCCAATTTCAGGAGGAAAAATCGGTGTGATGATTAAAATTTTCATCTCCAAGCTACTAGTTACTAGTTACAATCTATAAGCTGTTAAACAACTCTTTATTCTCACTCACCCAATCAAATAATTTCTTCACGCCCTCTTCAACGGATATCTTCGGCTCCCATCCGAAATCCTTTTTCGCCTTCGCTATGTCACACACAAACACAGGTTGGTCACCTGGTCTCCAATCGGAAAACTTATACTCAATTTTTTTGCCGGTAAATTTCTCCAAAAATGCAATAAGTTCCAATAAAGACATCTGGTTTTTCGCGCCACCGCCAACATTATAAACTTGCCCAGCGGTCTTATCGATATTGCGAATAGCTGCATCATATCCTGCAACCAAATCTTCAATAAATAATATATCTCTAACTTGTTTGCCATCCCCATAGATAGTCAACGGTTTACCCAAAATAATCGCGATAATAAACCACGCAACCCAACCTTGGTCCTCAACACCGAATTGACGATATCCATAGATGCAAGATTGCCTGAAAACAACGGTCTTAAGCCCATAAATACGAGAATAATCTCTGACATATTGATCAGCCGCACCTTTGGAGCATCCATAAGGTGAATGGAAATCCAAAATTCTGTTCTCCGGAACGCCATTAGGTAGATCTTTATACTCGTATCTGCCGTTTCGCTCTTCGGTTTTTATATCCTCCATCCCTCCATAAACCTTATTGGTGGAAGAATAAAGGACGATCGGTTTTTTAGGTGCCAATCTGCAAGCCTCAAGCATGTTAAAAGTTCCCAAAGCATTGATTTCGAAATCTTCTCTCGGATCCGTTACGGAAGTTGTAACTGCAACCTGTCCGGCGAAATGCAAAACGACATCAAAAACGCCTTCTGCAACAGTTTTTTTAATAGCATCGGCATCTCTAATGTCCGCCCTTATTACAGATACATTCGAATATTGGCTTTTTAGCCATTCGAAATTCGATTCGGTTCCTTTTCGAGAAAAATTATCGAAAATCGTGATGTCGTGACCCTGTCCAAGAAAATAAGCGGAGGCGTTACAACCGATAAATCCGGCACCGCCGGTAATCAAAATCTTCATAAAATAACGATATTAATTTTTTATCAACAGCCCGATAGCGAAGCGAAGCTAATTATACCCTGCGCTTCTTAATTACAAAAGATTATTGAACATCAATGGTGATTGTACGAGCAGGTACGCCACCGGAGTCGTTGATATCATAAAAAACTTCTTCAAACCAAAACCAAGTATTCCCTTCGTTATCTTCGATAAAAGCAGGTTCTTCGGCAAAAGATTCGCGCCCATCGGAATACTCAAACAAATAATTCGAAACGGAATCTATTGATACGGGGATGCTAAAAAGATATTCATAACTTGTTCTAGTCTCCACCGAACCGTTTGAACTGGTAAGCTCTCCAATCAAGGAATGTCCGCTCATGACCAGATTGCCAACCAAGTCATCAAAATAAGAGGTCCCGTAAATATTGTATTCGGATTGACTATAAAAATTAAAATCGAACTGCTTACTGGCATTAACCTCCGGCATTTCAATTGTTATGGTATCTCCATCGAATTGTATTGAATCCTCAAATTCAACGGAATTTAAAACATTGTCGGAAAGTGTTAATGTCGGGTCGCCGAGTAAGACAAAATAAGAGTCAAAAAAACGCGGGGCGGTATCTGCCGAAACTATACGAGTTCTATAGTATGACCGTTCCTTGAACGACTTCAGAATTTCGCCTAACGAATCGCCGCTTAACAAGTCGTAAACTCCGTCCCGTTGTATATCAATATTGCTTGCGGAATCTTCTATGGCACCAAGATAAGCCACTGCTCCTCTCCTGAGAATATTTAAGCAAAAAAGATCATAAGGATCATTTGTTTTGGTATAAGCGCAAGTGGAACAAGCGCTGGTTACGACGAGAGAAGAATTTAATTGAATATCTTCATCTCGGAGAGTACTAATGTTTAAATTCAATAGTCCTCCTTGAGTACTTCCATGTCCTTGGTAAACAATAATAGATTGATCTTCGAGCGCTTCATCCAAGTCAAATTCAATATCCCTGTAGCATTCTTCCCATGAATCACAATCAAGATTGCCTTTCGTATGTACGGCGACTTGATATCCGGCTTGGTCAAACCATGATTCAAGTTCGTAAGTGATTGAAAGCATTTCCAAAAAATCGGGAACCCATAACAAAGAGACATTATTGCTTACATTGAGATCTTGATAAAAAACAGATCGAGCTACCGTAGAGGAAGTATCCGTAACGGTAATCCCGTAAATACGACCCACTTTTAAGTCCGTAAGATAATCGCCGTTTAAGTCGCCATAATAAGCATTATCAAGTTCATAGTAAATTCCGGAATCTTCATCGTAATTTGCTTGATTGATAAAATCGGGATTGGCAAGGATTGTCAGATAATCCGCATCCAGACTGAATGAATCTAGAAAAAAATCGATGTCACTTTGCACGGAGGTCGCATTGTCAGAATAAGTGGGGATAATAAGTTCTCTTTTTTGTACGGAAAGTATGGCCGCTACCAAAGAATCCTTGCTTAAACCATCACCAATCGACTGTCCCGTGATTGCAGATTCAAAATCTTCAAACTCTTGACCACCATCTATATCCGAAGGATTTGTTAAAATAATTTTATCGCCATCGATATATTCCAAGATTGAGTTAGGAATATCAGTTTCGCTGGTCATTTCCACGCAGGTTTCCGCCAAATCCGGACATTCGGGACCATCGACAAGATAAACAGTTCGTCCTTCAAATACTTCCGCCATATCGATACTGCTATTTTCCACGACAAACGGAATCCCCTTGAAAGCGGCAAGAGGAGTGGAAAGGAGACTTGATTGATAATTGGCACTTGCATAAATAACCGAATCAAAACCATCCCAATACTCAAAACTATCCGTTATTTCAATATTGTTTATTCCAGCATAGTCCGAGAAATAGTTTTCGACACCGGAAAAATCACCTATTAAAGTAATACGAGAAGGGGCATAGTCCTCAATAAAATAGATTGCAGAGTCGATATCGAAATTATCACCACTTTTATGGATTAAAAGATATGGGTGATTCTGTACGACGGGCAAAAACTCCAGCACATCCTCCCATTTTTCATCCGAAATGATAAACAACTCTTTGTCTTCTATCATGGCATTTTCATAGCCGGTTTCCGTGCTCGTCGGGATGTAAATCTCTGTTGTTGGATTTAGGAACTGCTCTTTTAGAGATTCGCTATAAGCTTCGGCATCCATTTCATTGACCACGAGTCCGCGAAAAATCATTTCACTCAAATAACCTCTTGTCATATTTTCCGACGGATGAAATGCCCCGCTTGATTCAGTAACCAAATTTAAATTCTCGGCAACATCGAGATAAATTGCATACCATTCGGAAGAATCCACATCTGTAAAAGGCAGTGCAATAAAATTACTTGAGAGTTCTTGTGAAAACCCTTGAGTATTAATTACCATTTTCGTAGCTTCTACTCGATTAATTGGATTTGCGGGTCTGAAATATCCATCTTCATATCCGGAAACCCAGCCTTGCGCTTTTGCGTAACAAACATAAGGGGCATACCAATCGTCCTGAACATCATCAAAACAGAAAGAATAATCCTCAAGACTTGGGGTAATCCCCAATCCTTCAATTAAAATCTTCATAACTTCAGCTCGATTTATATCCTGATCAGGTTTAAATGTGCCATCAGCATAACCCTCTATAGTCCCAATGCTTTGCAGGTAAGAAATCGCATCATAATATTCATCATCGGAATTCATATCGGTGAAACTTGCGGCAACTTTTGATGAGCAGAATAGAGCAAAAGTAAAAATACAAACAAATCCCAGGTACATTATGTATTTTGCGGGAGTTCCTTTAGTCATTTTTAAACAATTAATCGATTATATGCTTCACAAACCTTATCGGTAATCTTATCCCACGAATATCTCTCCCTAACCATCTTAAGCGCCTGAACCTTCATATCTTCCAGTTTACCGATATCGATAAAGACAGCCTCTATCGCATCAGCAAGCCCTTTTGGGTCATCCGGCCTGACGAAAATTCCGGTCTTCCCATCAACAACAAAATCCACAATCCCTCCACTCGGGCATGTGATAACAGGTACTCCGCAAGCCATAGCTTCGACAAACGAAACACCGAATCCCTCCGCTCGCGACGGTCTGACAAATAAATCTGCACTTCGCAATAAATCCGGAACTTTTTCGTGCGGTAAAGTTCCCAAAAACTTAACACGCCCTTCAACCCCAAGCTCTTTTACAAGATGTTTGAGTTCATCTTCCATCGGTCCATCGCCGGCAATCTCAAGTGTTGCCTGTGGGATAGTATGCGCGATATGACCAAAAGCGCGTACCAAAACATCGATTCCGTTTCGCGGGATTAATGTTGAAGTAGTAACAATTTTATAGCCACCAGCCCGTTCTTTCATGGGGTAAAAAATATCCGTATCAACCCCATTCGGAATAATCATGGTTTTCTTCGCGCCAAGCATAATGGCCTTCTCTTCCGAATAACTACTGACGCATCCGCACAAATCAGTGTTTCGCATCGCGAATTTAACCCATCTTTCTGCAAATTTAAGCCACAAAGAACCCATGATTTTCATAACGGAACCCTTAATTACCAATTCCTCTTTGTACGCGAGAGGATTCTGAATTGTTTGGTACAAAGGAAGTCCAAACTCTCGTTTCAATTTGGCAGCAATATATCCTTGAGGAAAAGTTTGCTTCGAGTGCAAAATATCTACTTTATTCTTACGCAAAAACGCACGAATTTGTCGCAAAGCCGCCCTCGCATAAAAAATGCTATAAAAGTTTTTCACACGCTTATATTGAACAGTATGAATCGAAATGTTTTCATGACTTAAAACAGTTTTAATCGAATCGTCAATTCCAACAAAAACTTCCAGCTTATAACCGCGCTCGGCGAGCCGTTTTATAACCTCAACAATATGCACCTCGGCACCGCCAAGGTCGTTTGGATTGAGATCGCCGCAGATGATTAAAATTCGTTTCATATTATTTCAAATTTTTTCTCTCCGAGTTTAAAACATCTTCCCCCTTCAAACAAATAATCAATTAAAAAATTGATTACATTTGTATTCCAATCTCTCAAGCAGTTTAAAGAAACATAAATTCTTTTTTTATCAATTGAACGAAGGATATAATTACCGTTATACGCCGAAGATTGAACTTTGTTCCATGGTATATGGAAAGCTTTTTTACGGAACAGATTCAGAAGTGGTCTTTTTGTTATAACAATTCCGTCTTTTTTAATTTCGAGATTTTTTATTATAACGGATTCGCCCCTGTGGATATTAGCCAAATACTGGTTGGTAAGTCTTTTAATAATAGGCCAAATGGCATTATGTATTTGGGAATAAATTTCTTCTTTTTCTTTGCCGAATTTAACGAGTCCCGCAGCTGAAAAAGTAATTCTTATTTTATCGCCACCATGTCTTCGGAATTGGAACTCATATATCTTATTCGCTTTTATGCCATACGTGGTGATAGTTAACGATCCGTATTTTATATCTGTAATTTCTTTAAGCAAAAAAGTCTTGCCGTCGTAAGTTAAAGTAGTGTCATTGATAGATAAATGTCTTTTCTTGGGATCCAGAAAGCTTCTTTTTAAATCGAGTTCGAGATTCATATGAATTAATAAATTTGTAAATCCTGCTCAAAATCTCCTTTCATGTATTCAGGCTCCCACAAATATACATCTATAACGGCATTGTAAATAGCCAACACCTCTCTGAATTTATAATAGTCTGCAAAAACATAACCCTGATTGGTTGCAGAATATCCCGAACTATCCACCCCGACAGAATTACAGGTGAAAATCGCTCTCGGCAAATGAAACCCTTGGCTTACGAGAATCGCTTCGTCAACTCCCCAAATTTCATGAGCGCGGATGCAAGTGTCATAAGTGCACCTGCCTGCATAATCTATGAAGACATCCTCTGCGGGAATCCCTTCGGTATCTACCAAATACGTGTACATTGCAGTCGGTTCATCGTAACTTTCGAAACTGTTATCTCCGGAAACCAGGATTTTTTCGACTTTCCCAGCGTCATACAGTTCTGCGGCAGTACGGAGCCTGTCTTTAAGGGCGTCCGAAGGCGTGCCGTCATCTTTTATACCGGCACCGAACACAATCGCCACTTCATAATTAGGTATGGAATTTATGTCGGTATAAATTTGTTTTTTGCCGGAATTCAAGATGAATAAAGGCGAGATTAAAAAGAGTAAAAATAAGGGTAAAAATATTCCGCATGCAAGCTTAAAAATACTTCTAAAAGACGTTTTATGGGCGACTCTCGAGAGAAAGCTTACGAGTGGAATTGGTAAGATTTTCATAATTGGAGTTGCGATTTTCAACAATAATCCGGGCCTAACATCAGGATCGATTTCATGATTGCAATAAATCGGCATTTCAACTCCACCAAATCTTTTTTTGAAAAAATGGTGAGAAGAATTAATCAAACTGCTTCCGAAATCCACCTCGTGCAGTTTGAGTTCGCACGCGCGCTGGATAGCAAAACCATAAAGCGCATTGTTAACGCCAAGTGATGTGAAATTCTTGTCCGACGCGTTGCTCCAAATGTGCATTCGTTTATTGTAAATAAACGCCACGATTCCGCCTACAGACTTGCCGTTATATTCTGCCAAATAGAGCTCAACTTTCTCGCCAAAAACATGAGATAAAATATAAAAAGCTTTCGTCGGCAGAGGAAGACGATTTAAACGGAGCATAGTCTCAAAATACAAGCGGTAATAAGCCGACAAATGTTTTTTATTGAGCTCGACTTTATAAACATGCACGCCCTCGCGAGACGCCTTATTTATCATGTTGCGCGTCTTCTGATGAATGATGTTTTTTAAAATTTCGTCATAGCTTTTACCGGCAGTCGCGAGTTTAAATGTACAAAACGGCGATTGCTTAAACTTCGGCAATTTTTTTAACGAAAAAACTTCAACGCCATCTGGTATCGCGACATCACCTAAAGGTCCGCAATAGTCTGCCAACGGGATGGAACTTCCTCTGAAAATCGGCAACAAACCATCCCGAGATTCGACAGTCTCAACGCGGCCGTGGAGAATATGCTTCAAAAATTCTCCCCACTCGACCGTATGAAATATGGTTTTTTCAGCTGATGACATGTTTTAAAATTGCTAAAGATTTTAAACTCATCGGCAAATTGATAATTGTTCGCGCCAAGATTTCCGCATTAGGAATTCCACTCGTATCTGCGTTATACCACATCCTATCTGCAAAAACCTTACTTCTCCTCAAGCGAAGCAATAAATCATCTCTTGAAATCGAACTATCGATAACACGAATCGAAAAATTAAAAGGTACGGATCCTTCCGGCATTTGTTGCATTTTGAAAAATTTCCCGAGTCCCAAATGTTCAAATCCATACTTCATTTCGTTATAAATTTCGATATTCAGCGCATGGGAAGCGTCAGCACTCCCACGCGCAAACATCTTTTTCGTCAAATTGGAAGCTTTCAAGACATTCCATTTCTCATTTTTAACAGAATCGCAAACCGGCAATTCATTTAAAGATCTCAAGAAATCAAAAACAGGCTGATGCGGCCCTTTCGTTCGCAATAAAATCTCAGGAAAATCAGTAATGCCAATTCGGTCGGTCATCAGATGTTCATAAGCTCCGCTCAAATCTTCGTCACATTCGACATATCCTCCTCGAGCATTCGCAACCTGTTTATACATGCTACATAACGCAAAATCTCCCGCGCGTTTTTTCGACAAAAAGTGCGCGCAATCTTCTATAACCGGCACCTTACAAGATGGAATCTCGCACTTTGCCCCGAAAGTATGGCACACAAATACAGCTCCCACTCCATCCAAATCTGCATCACGAATTTTTATATTAAAACTTTCCAAATCCGCATCAGCAAACTTAACCTCGAAGCCGTTTCGACGAATAACTTCAGGAATAATCGGACAAATAAAAGCCGGCACCAAAATTCGCCGTGGTTTAATTTTAGCCAAAGAGCTTTGCTTCAAAATGAAATCGAGACCCGACCTGAGATAATTGAAATCGTAACGCATAAGTACTATGTCACTATGTTACTATGTTACTTCCGCTACCTCTTTGCACAACCTCTCAAAAGTCTCAAATTTCATATTAAACTTCTGTCTCAACATATAGAATTTCTTTGCCAACTTGCTGTAATTCTCGCCGTTGCAATAAGGATATTTATCGCAACTCTCAAACTCCCAAGAATGCGCCAAGAAAACCAAATGAGGTTTAACCTTGGACTTTTTCTGGCTCCATAGAATTCTCTTAATCGCCTCCTCCAAATCCTCATCGCTCAAGCTCAAAAGATAATACAAATTCATCACCCAATAATTGGAAATTGGGATAATAAGCGCTCGTCTGACAAAATGAGGCAACGGATCAAAACTCACAGGCAAACCTTGTACGTCTCCTACCTTATACGGAATAGGGAATTTAATACCGAAATCTCTTCCGCGGAAAGACGCGAAAGAAGAATCATATTTAAACCCATAATGTGCAAGAACATCACAAGACTTTTCGTTTATAACCATATTCGGTGCTCGGAAACTGATGGGTTTATGCAAACCGGCATCCTCGAAATTCTTAAGAGCCTCCTCCATAAAAAGCATTTTTTCAGCTTT
>JBAYGX010000002.1:0-34507 GCA_041666465.1 Candidatus Altimarinota bacterium | reverse complement strand
GATTAAAACTCAAAGGAATAGACGGGGACCCACACAAGCGGTGGAGCATGTGGTTTAATTCGATGGTAAACGAGGAACCCTACCAGGGTTTGACATCTCGGGAATCCTGCAGAAATGCGGGAGTGCCGTAAGGAACCCGATGACAGGTGCTGCATGGTTGTCGTCAGCTCGTGCCTTGAGGTGTTCGGTTAAGTCCGTAAACGAGCGCAACCCTTGTCTTTAGTTGTTTTTTCTAAAGAAACTGCCCTGACTTAGTTAGGGAGGAAGGTAAGGATGACGTCAAATCAGCATGGCCCTTATACTCTGGGTCACACACGTGCTACAATGGTCGGTACAATGGGCAGCCAAGCGGTAACGCGGAGCCAATCCCAAAAAACCGATCTCAGTTCGGATTGAGGGCTGCAACTCGCCCTCATGAAGTTGGAATCGCTAGTAACCGCGCATCAGACATGGTGCGGTGAATATGTTCCTGGGTCTTGTACTCACCGCCCGTCACATTCTGAAAGGTGAGAGTGCCCAAAGGCCCCTTTTAGGGGACTAAGGCAAAATCATTGATTGGAATGAAGTCGTAACAAGGTATCCGTAGGAGAACCTGCGGATGGAATACCTCCTTTCTAGGGAGAATCTCATGGTCGGTTCGCCGACTCATGACTCCTAGGTCGAAATCCTGCTTGCAGGATTGGCGAATCGGTAACGGTTCGCAACCTATAGATAGGGTTTTCTCTATTACATCGTGGCTATCAAGTTGGCGCAAGGATGTTTTACATTCCTTGCGCTTTTTTTATGAGTTGTTTCGTGTTAATGAAACTCCTTGTAGACCGTCCGAAAGGGCGGTTTTTTTGTTAGCTTATAGATAATAGATTATAGGTTATGGATTTGATTGATGATTTCCTCATATCTATAAGCTCCAATCTATAAGCTATAACTGTCTGCTGTTTACTGTCTGCTACTTTTCTGCTATAATTAATAGATTTAAAAACAAAAAAATGGCGAGTAGTGTCGATTTTGCAGGGTCGGATACGGAAGTTTTGAATACCGGAAGTGGTGGGTTTTCCGATATTTCGATGGCGATTTTTGGGAAATTTGTTGAAGTTGCTGAAGCTGTGGTGATTTTGGCGGTTGTTTATTTTGTGATGAAATGGGTTAGGAGATATTTTTCCAAGATTGAAACGGCTCATGAACAGCAAAAAACCGCTCTTAATTTTCTTGAAAGAATCATAAACGGATTCTTGCTTGTGATAGGTGTGACAATTGCACTTAAGACTGTTGGGCTTGATGTGAGTTTGCTTGTGAGTGTTGGTGTTTTGGGGCTTAGTTATGGGCTTAAAGATGTTATTAAAAACTATGTTGCAGGAATTATAATTTTCTTTAAGGCGCCTTTCAAAATAGGTGATATCGTTAAGATTAAGAAATTTGTTGGTAAAATTGAGAGAATGGATTTTCAATCCACTGGACTTAAAACTTTTGATAATAGAGATATTACGATTTACAATTCTGATATTATTTCAGAATCGATAGAGAATTATTCAAGATTGCCTGTTCGTAGAATGGAAATTGATGTGAGATTTGGGTATGGTACAGATTTGGAAAAAGCGAAGATCGCTCTTGAGAATATTTTAAAAAGCGAACCTGCGATTCAGCTTAAGCCGAAATATTCGATTGTGTTTAGGAAATTTGCGCAAGATGCTGTTGTTTTGCAAATGAGATTTTGGGTTTCTTCACCTTCAAATATGCTGGCTGTTAAGTCTTCGGTTGCTTTCAAGATTCATCAGATTTTCGATGAAGAGACGGTATTTTCTCCATATGTAAAAAGTATTGAGAATGATAAGAGTTTTGCTCAAGGAGCTGAAACGAAATCCAAACTCAAAGAATTTTTAGTTGGACCGGTTACTGTTGGTACGGAACAACCGGCGCTTGTTTTGGCTGAAGCTATGCCGGATATTGCGGATTCGGATGAGCCGTCGATGATTGAGGAGGACATTGGGAAGTAGAAGAAGTGACATAGTTTCTGGGAAATGGGAAATTTCGTTTGACTCAATGGTGGTATTTTATTAGAGTGTCCGTTGTCTTTGGGCGAGTAGCTCAGCTGGTTAGAGCGCGTCGCTGATAACGACGAGGTCAGTGGTTCGAGTCCACTCCCGCCCACCATAGAGGCCGGAAGTGAAACGAACGGCCTATCCTTTGAGTCGATTGCGATAGCAATCTCCTTAAAACGCATCGAAATACTGTGGGGCATTAGCTTAGTTGGCTAGAGCGCCGCGCTTGCACCGCGGAGGTCGAGGGTTCGACTCCCTCATGCTCCACCACAGTAGCCGGTAGGTCGCCAAAGGCGACCGGACCGCCTTTCTTATTAAATTGTTTTGCGTTAGCAAAACTTCTTATTGATTTTCTAATATATTTCTTACGGTTTCTTCCGTTATGTTTTTTTCTCCAAATAGTGCAAACAGCTTTTCGTAATCCGATTTCGTTTGATCAGTAAAGTTTTGAGCGTGAAAAACTATACCGATAACTTGTCCGGATTTGGCTTCGTCCATGGTTTTTTCAATGTTTTCCAATGTTGATTCCTTTTCGCCCGGTATAAAAATACTATGTGAAATATGCCATATCGTTTGCTCTCTAATGGTTTCCGTGGTTGGTTCGTTTAATATTTCATCACTTGTAACTCCATCAACTCGATAAGGTATATCGATTGGCCAATCATATTCGCGTTCCTCATCTGTTCCGGACATCCCGGCTGTGTAAATTTTTCCGTTTGCCGGTAGTTGAGTGAGTAGTTCCATGGCATCATCGATAGTTCCTTCATAGCTTGTTTCTGTTTCGTATTTTTTTATATTAGTGTATCCGTTCCAGTTTGAACCTTTTGATGGTTCGTGTTGGTGGTATCCGATTTCATGTCCATCCGCTTCCCATTCGCGTAATAATGTAAGTTTGGTTGAATCTTTCAGTATATATTCCGCCCATTGCGGGTTAAAAAGTAATGTGAGCTTTATGTCATATTGATCCGCTGTTTCAACCAGGGAAACAAGGTTTGACCAATATGTTTCGGGATTTGTTAAGTTTTTTTGTTCTTCCGGGTCTGTGCCGGGTTCCATGTGAATGACTATAATCCCGAATATTTCCTTAGTGGTTTCAGGTTGTTCATTGTTTATTATTGATTCTTCGATTTTTTCTGGATCTCCACATTGGCCATTTCCACATAACGATGTGTCTGTTTTGTTATTCCAATATTTATTTACGGCATAGCCTCCGATACATAAGAATGCAATGCCTAATATTATGGATGTTAATATGAGAATTTTTTTCATAATAAATTATTTAAGTGAATTTTTATCCAATCTGATTGTATCCCGATGCAGCATAATTGCATTTTTTCGGAATGTTTTCCTCCGTACAATTCATCTCCGATTATTGGACATCCTATTGAGGCTAAATGAACTCTTATCTGATGTCGTGCCCCTTGTTGTATCTCGCACTCGATAAGGTGTTCGTTAATCTTTTTTATGTGAGTTTTTGCATTAATGGGTTTTCCCTTATAGTCAACTTTCTTGTTAGGTGTTAATACTGCCATTCTTTTGGAAGATTTATGTACGATAGGGAAGTCGATTACATCTGTTTCGGGTGGAGTGTCTGATATTTCCGCCAGATAGATTTTTTTTAAATTTTTATCTTGAATGAATTTGTCGTGTGCTTCTTTGTTTTTTGCAAATAAAACAAGTCCGGATGTCTCATTATCCAATCTGTAAAGTAGTCCGCCTTCTTCTTCCTTGAAACCTGCAAATGTGAATAATTCTGGATGTGATTCTTTAACTTCTTTAATAAAACATTCAGGTTGTGATCCGTAGGTTGTTGGTACCCCGGATGGTTTGAAAAATCCGATGTAGGCTTGGTCTTCGTAGAGGGTTTGCATAAGGTCATCATACAAAATCTTGTTTTAGTTCGTAAGTATTGACTTGTTCGGGCTTTTGTATCAGGATATGCCCTTCTAATTTGAATCTTGGAAATATATGGGTTTGGACTTTAAAGTTCCTGAGGTGTCTCCATCTGGTGAAAAATTTGAATTTTTGAATAAAGAAGGTGTTGTTTTGCAACCTGGTTTTAAAATGATGCTTATAGATGGGAATGGTCGTGATTTAGGTTGTATTTGTCAATTTTCTGAAGGTTTGTGGCAGTATCTTAAACCTGATGGTTTAACTCTTTTCCCGATTATTAATGGAGTCGATTTGGTGATTGGTGCTAATGATATTGAGATGGCGCTTGATGGGAATTCCGATGTCCGTTTTGGAGTTCGTCGTGGTGAATTAATTGTTTCTAATCCCCTTTATCACAGGGTAATTGGGCTTGGGCCTGATTATCCCTTAGATTCTTTTAGAATTTCATTTCGTGATGATGGTAATGTTTCTGTTGTTAATGTCGATGGGGAAGATGTTTTTGGTTGTGTCGTGTCAAACGAAGAAGATTTTCCTAAAGCATCTTCTGATAATTTAGCTTTGCCTGATACTTATGTTTTGCTTAATAGGGGTGGTAACGTTGATATTACTCAGGATCAACATGTTCGTGTTTTGACGACTTCTCGGTATGGTGGAGAGATATATTTTGGTGAATTTTTTCATAATGGTACTTGTTGGGTTTATATTCGTCCGGATGGAAAGTCTTATGATCTTTCTGCTGAATATGTTGAGAAGAAATTTCCTGACGATTTTTTGGCGAATAATCTCAATGATTCTACTTTTCCGAAAGACGTTAGTGGCTATTCTCATGCTAATCATGGTCTTGATGATGATACTGATGTTAATTACGATATTGCTTTAATCATTGATTATGGTGGTTATACTTGTGTTTATATTGGTAGCGGTATTGGTAAGTCGACTGCTCCGATTGTGCGTGAAGAAATATATCCTCTAAATCCAGATGATCCCGATGGTTTAAAACGACTTGTTTCGATTGAAGCTGTTCCTTGTCTTATTAGAAGATATCCGTTTGTTTCAAGATGGCATTGTCGTGTTAGAATAATAAATCATTCCATTGATCGTGCTTTCCCAAATGGAGCGGTAAATATTGAAGATATGAATTCCGTAAATGGAACTTTTGTTTGTGTTAAAACTGCAAGTGATCCTTTCTTCGGTGGTTATAGGATTCCAAAATCGGATCGAGTTAGCGCTGAAAGATTGTCTAAACTGTTTGATGAGATTCCGATACCTTTTGCACCTAGTTCTGACGGAATGGATAATTAATAGTTCTTATCCATGTTTATTCTCAGAAGCTCTTTAAAAAAAGAGTTTTTTCTGTTATAATTAACCGATTATATCTTTTGTCAACGGTTACGGAAAGCGAAGCGGTTCCGTGATTTTATCCCCTCTATCCGATATGAATGAAATTGTTAAGTACAAATCGCCAAAACTATCAACAGGAGGAAGAATGTTCAGTTACATGATGTTTTTCTACTGTTTGGCTGTTGCTTTTGTTGCTCCGATGTTTCCGGATTACTTGGAGAAAGTTACCGGTTCACCGGTTTATGTAGGTATTTTTATTGCTATTTCTTCTGTTACGACACTTATTGTCAGTTTGTTGGTATCTAAGATTTTACACAGGGTTTCGAAGATTCTCCTCTTATATATAGGTTTTATAGGGATGGCAATTACTTTTGCGTTTTATTATTTTTTCCGTTCTTTTGAAGTTGTTTTGCTTTTGCAGATTTTCAGGGGGGTTGCGACTGCCGTTTTGTTTGTTGTTATTCCGTTAATGGTTCGTGATTATACCGCAAAAAAAAGTCTTGCTCATGAGGAGGGGGTTTATTATTTACTTTTAAATCTTGCTTGGATAATCGGTCCTTTGGCTGGCGGTATTTTTTCTCTTTATATGGGTAGTTCTTTGATGTTTTGGTTTGCGGTTGCTGTTTTCTTGATAGCTGTTATGTTTTTGAGGCATGAAGAAATTACTGATATAAATACCAAAGAGAAAAAAAGAATTAAAGGGGTCTTTGCCAGTATGAAGGAGTATTTTAGCAGGTGGTCGCTTGTTAAGGCTTATCTTATCGATTTCGGATTGTTTGTTTGGTGGTCGATTACCACTATGTGCGTGCCTCTTTATATCGTTCAAAACGGTTTGCCTGAAATATTTAGTGGTATTGCTTTTGCTTTACAACTATTACCTCTTCTTTTTTTGGAAGGTTGGGTTGGGGATCATGTGAAAAATTCCAAGATGGGTACTTATATCGAAAGAGGTTTTTTGATTATGATAATGTTTATTATTCTGATGGCGGTTGTGGATAATGTTTATTTCTCTTTGGCAATGCTTTTTTGTTCGAGTATAGGGGCGGCTTTTGTTGAGCCTATTAAGGAGACCTATTTGTTTAAACATATGAAGGAAAATGAGGAAGATGATCTTTTCCCCGTTTATTCCACGGCAAGACAACTTGGTTATTTTGTAGGACCTTTGCTTTCAGGTTTCATAGTTGCTTATTTCGGATATCAAGCATTGTTTTTCGTGGCGGCTGTAATATTATTACCTATGGTTTTTATAGGTTATTTAATACATAAAGAATCTTAAAAATGGGAAGATATACTTTTGGATTTTTATTTATGATTGGTGGTTTTCTTCTTCTTATTTATAGAAGCAAGGTTAAAGATCTTACCGGTGATATCGGTTTTGCCGAAAAATATCTTGGAGTAGGTGGTACATGGACTTTTTATATTCTTTTGGGGATAGGTTTTTTCATTTTTGGTCTTATGTGGATGACCGGGACTTTTCAGTCCGGTTTTGAAAGTTTTCTTGGGAGTTTCTTCTGATAAACTTAGTTTCTAGTTAACTAATAAGACTAGTAAGTTAGTAAAGATATTGAGGGTTGTGTCAATTACTTTTGAGATTTTGCAAAAATAATGTTGACATTATCTTGAGTGATAAATATAATCCTTTCGCTTTGTTAGTTTTACATTCCAAATCCCTTCTAATATTTTCGTTTTTTTCGCACTCTCCAGTCTAATAACTTAAAAAGGTAAAGCCTTAACGGTTGCTAGGTTGAAGAGTGCGTGAAATCGCACTCTTTTTTTTCACTCCGGTGGATAAGAAGGACTGCACATTGAAAATTAGGTGACTAGAATTATTCATACAAATCAGTTCAATATTAAGCATATTAAATAATTACAGAATTAAATAATTAATTCTGAATGTCTTTTTTTATAATTTTGTCTCGGTGATTTTTTCAAGTTACCAGACAAAAGGTGGGAAGTAATTTCGAATAAATTGTAAAAAAGGCATAGAGTGGATGCCCTGACTTGAGACTCCGATGAAGGACGCGGCTAGCTGCGATAAGCCTCGTAGAGTTGCTAAGCAAACAGTGACACGAGGATTTCCGAATGGGGGAACCCAATCCGAGTAATGTCGGATTTTTCCAGTCTTCGACTGGAAAGGACACTTTGCGAACTGAAACATCTAAGTAGCAAAGGTAAAGAAATCAAACGATATTCCCTTAGTAGTGGCGAGCGAAACGGGAACAGCCCAAACTTCTTGCTTCGGTGAGAAGGGTTGTAGGACTCCAATATGGATTTATTTTCTATTAGCCAAAAATCTCTGGAAAGTGTTACCAAAGAGGGTAAAAGTCCCGTAGGCGAAAATAGGTTTAAATCCTAGGAAGTTCCTGAGTAAGATCGGACACGTGTAATCCGGTCTGAATCTGGGAGGACCACCTTCCAAGGCTAAAAATGTCTCGAGATCGATAGCGTACAAGTACCGCGAGGGAAAGGTGAAAAGCACCCCGGTGAGGGGGATGAAATAGAACCTGAAACTCTATGCTTAAAAGGAATCGGAGCTCCACTTTTGTGGAGTGACGGTGTACTTTTTGTAGAACGGGCCAACGAGTTAGCTGTATACGGCGAGGTTAACCCCGGAAAATGGGGGAAGCCGAAGCGAAAGCGAGTCTTAACTGGCGATTAGTCGTATGCACTAGACCCGAAACCACGTGAGCTATCCATGGGCAGGCTGAACCTCGCTTAACCGCGAGGGGAGGGCCGAACTCAATGATGTTGCAAGATCATGAGATGACCTGTGGATAGGGGTGAAATGCCTATCTAACGTGGAGATAGCTGGTTCTCTCCGAAATAGCTTTAGGGCTAGCCTTGATCTTATAGGCATTGGGGGTAGAGCTCTATTTAGACTAGGGGGCGAAATAAGTCTACCAAATCTAGATAAACTTCAAATACCAATGTTTCTGATCAGGAGTCAGACAGTGACAGCAAAGTGCCATTGTCAAAAGGGGAACAGCCCAGACCGTCGTTTAAGGTCCCTAATAAAGCCTAAGTGGCAAAGGATGTCGGATTGTTTATACAACCAGGAGGTTGGCTTAGAAGCAGCCATTCCTTTAAAGAGTGCGTAACAGCTCACTGGTCTATGTGATCCTGCGCCGAAAATTCAACGGGGCTCAAGGCTTTAACCGAAAACACGGATTCATATACTTTATTGTATATGACTGGTAGGAGAGCGTTCCCAACAGCGACGAAGGTCAAATGTAAGTTTGGCTGGAGTGTTGGGAAGTGAAAATGTTGGCATAAGTAGCATGTAAACCGAGTGAAAACCTCGGTCACCGAAAATCCAAGGTTTCCCAAGCCACGTCAATCGACTTGGGGTTAGTCGGTCCTAAGGCGCAGCTGAAAAGCGAAGCTGATGGACAACAGGTTAATATTCCTGTACAACTTGCATTTCGCCAAAACAAGACTGGAGCGCGATAATTCTCCTTTTTCTTGAAGTCTTCGGATGGATAGATTAAGGAATTTTATCAAGTGAAAGTGGCGTTAACTAAGGAGTGACGCTTTCGGACAATCGGAGCTGGTAAATGAATTCCAGTGCAAGCCATGAGCTTAAGCTTCTGTAGGTAAATCCGCAGAGGTTCGCGAGTGGTAACGCAGATCCCGTCCTCGTGATGGGAGATTCCGGTGCGTTCAGGAGTCAAGAAAATCTTCGTAGTGAGAAATGTAAGTTACCGTACCGCAAACCAACGCCGGTGGATAGGTTGAGTATACTAAGGTGTGTGAGTTAACTCTCGTTAAGGAACTCGGCAAAATAACAGGTGTAACTTCGGGAGAAACCTTGCCTAATCCTGGTGCAGTTTCGATTGCATTTTGGACTAGGCCGCAGTTAAAGAACCCTTGCAACTGTTTATCAAAAACACAGGTCTCTGCTAAACCGTAAGGTGAAGTATAGGGACTGACGCCTGCCCAGTGCCAGAAGGTCACGAGGAGGGGTGAAAGCTCCGAATCTAAGCCCTGGTGAACGGCGGCCGTAACTATAACGGTCCTAAGGTAGCGAAATTCCTTGTCGGGTAAGTTCCGACCCGCACGAATGGCGGAATGATCATGGGTACTGTCTCAACGAGAGGCTCAGCGAAATTACAAAGACGGTAAAAATGCCGTCCTACCACAGCAAGACGAAAAGACCCTGTGCAGCTTTACTATAACTTGACATTGAACCGAGGCATTTTTTGCGCAGGATAGGTGGGAGACTATGATGGGTTCACTTTGGTGGATCCGGAGTCGCCGTTGAGATACCACCCTTGAAATGTTTTGGTTCTAACCCTTCCGAAAGAGGGGAACAGTGTTTGGTGGGTAGTTTATCTGGGGCGGATGCCTCCCAAAGAGTAACGGAGGCGCGCGATGGTTCCCTAGGCCTGGATGGAAATCAGGCTGGTTGTGTATTCGCATAAGGGAGCTTGACTGCAAGACCAACAAGTCGAGCAGGTACGAAAGTAGGCGAAAGTGATCCGGTAGTTGGACGTGGGTCCGCTATCGCTCAACGGATAAAAGTTACGCCAGGGATAACAGGCTAGTCGCTTCCAAGAGTTCACATCGACGAAGCGGTTCGGCACCTCGATGTCGGCTCGTCGCATCCTGGGGGTGGAGAAGCTCCCAAGGGTTTGGCTGTTCGCCAATTAAAGCGGTACGCGAGCTGGGTTCAGAACGTCGTGAGACAGTTCGGCCTCTATCTGCTGTGGTTGTAGGAGTTTTGAGGGAAGCTATCCCTAGTACGAGAGGACCGGGATGGACAGACCTCTAGTATATCTGTTGTCGTGTCAACGGCATTGCAGAGTAGCTATGTCTGGAACGGATAACCGCTGAAAGCATCTAAGTGGGAAGCCGCTCCCAAGAAAAAATTCCCAATTAATCTGCCCGAAGAATACGGGCTTGATAGGCCTCAGGTGTAAGCGCAGTGATGCGTTCAGCCGAGAGGTACTAATAGATGACTGATTTATTTTTTACTTTCCTTTTTACTTTAATCAGTGATGAGGGCGATTTATCGTCTTCGTCACTGGTTTAAAGTTCCTTTTGTCTGATAAGTTGAAAAAATTCTAGTACAATTTGTTCTTTTAAAAAAAGGCACAATCTTGGTGGCTATAGAGGTTGGGGTACACCTGTTCCCATCCCGAACACAGAAGTTAAGCC
Organism: Candidatus Altimarinota bacterium; assembly: GCA_041666465.1. Taxonomy (GTDB): domain Bacteria; phylum Patescibacteriota; class Gracilibacteria; order UBA1369; family UBA12470; genus XYC2-FULL-41-22. The sequence continues at coordinate 24,080 of JBAYGX010000002.1, read as the reverse complement.
AACCTTCGCTGATGGTACTGACCAATTAAGGGTCGGGAGAGTAGGGCGTCGCCAAGATTGTGCCTTTTTTTTATGGGAAGTAGCGAGAAATCCGTTCCGAAGCGGTAGCCCCGCAATATGCGGGGCGAGAGCGAAGGACACCGAATAGAAAATTCAGATATTCTGTTTGTAAAAACAGACTTCTAATTTTCTAATGAGGTGAGGATTTCCCTATTGAAGGGGGATTTTGAGTAACCAAAAACTTTCTTTTCCTGGACTGGTCTATGGATAGACTCCTATGCCATTGCAACATTTGGATTCGGTTTTGCGTCCGAGTCCAGTTCAATGTTGATTTTGTTGATGTTTGCTATTTTTTGGCTTCTGGCTGTTAACGGATTGTATGTTTCGTAGAAAAGCTCTATCAGTTGCTGGGTGTTGAGAAGGTCGACATGAAGACCGCAGTTCTCAAGTCCTGATTTTACGACATTTATTCGTTGGTTGAGTTGTTTTTGAAGTTGGTCGAATTCGGTTTTGCGTTGTTTGATTTTTGCGATTGTGTCTTTTGAATTGAAATTTTCTATGATTGTCTTGAGGAAATTTGGGTTTTGGCTTGTTCTGTATGGATTTTGAGGGATTACTACGAAAAATTCTTTTTCCATGATGTCGGCGTATTCAATAAGTTTCTGAATATATTCGATATATTCAACAGTTTGTTCTTTTAGAAGTCTATTTTCTTGTTTTGCTTCGATTTTCTTCAAGTTCGCGATGTAGTTGTCCAGATCGAGTTTTTTTGATCTGATGACGATTTGAATCGGGAATTCGAGAGAGTTTAAGAAATGTTGATATGAAAAAATTACGGCGTTTTGTTCTTCTTCCGATTTAAGATGAAGATTTACACTGGATGTCTTAAGTACGGCTCTGAGTCCTCCGTTCTTCAATACCGCTGTGTTGTCGTGAATTTCAGCGATTTTCAGATGAAGCTGTGTGCTCATCATCGGATTCTGGTGTTTTGCTTTTACTGTGTCTTTAATTTGTTGTTGTGGTTGAGGTGTAGCCATATGGGGAGGAATTACGAATTTATTTTGCCTTGTGAGTCGAGAATTTTTGTTAATGTATCAAGGTTTTTGATTTTTTCTTTTGCTTCTTCTTCTTTTTTACGACGCTTCTCATCTGTTTTTTTGTCTTCGTTGCTTTGTGGTGTTAGCACGGATTTGTAATTTTCCGCATCGCCTTTTTCGAAGTGTGTTTTGTTTGGACGAATTAGCCTTTCGAGTTGAAGAAATACGAATTTTATAAAAGATATGTCATGTATTTTTACAAAAGCGATTGCTATCGTTAGAAGAGCTGGAACTGCGGTTGCCGGTAACCATACTGACATTAGGTATATTTTTGATGTGCTTATGTAAATGAAATAAGCGATACCGCCGCCGATTGCACAGATTATAAGCTGTTTTAAGGTTAGAGGACCGACGATTTTGTCCTCCATTTGGACATTTTGTGGGACTTTGAATTGCATTTGAGCACTTTTAAATCTATTGATTATACCAGAAAGACAGCAAACAGTAAACAGCAGACAGCAGAGAAATTACATGATTGCAGAGAAGGCGACTTCCTGATAGAATCTCGCGCGTATAACGGGTTAATTTGAGCGCTGGAAATGATAGAAAATATTAGAAATTTTTGCATTATAGCTCATATAGATCACGGAAAGTCTACGCTTGCCGATAGGTTTCTTGAGGTAACCGGGACTATAAGCAAAAGGAATATGAAGCATGCCCAGATGCTCGATACTATGGAGCTTGAACAGGAGAGGGGAATTACGATTAAGCTTCAGCCGGTTAGAATGGACTGGGAGTATAAAGGGCAAAAATATATTTTGAATCTTATAGATACCCCCGGACATGTGGATTTTTCTTATGAGGTTTCCAGAAGTTTGGCGGCTTGCGAGGGGGCGATTCTTATAGTCGATGCGACACAAGGAATTGAGGCGCAGACGCTTGCAAATTGTTATATGGCGATGGAGCATAATTTAACTATTGTTCCGGTTCTTAATAAAATAGATCTTCCGGCGGCTGAGGTTTCCAAGAGGGCGAAAGAAATTGAAGATGCGCTTGGGATTCCGGCTTCTGAAATTATTGCCGTTTCAGCTAAAGAAGGAACGAATGTTTTGGATGTTTTGGCGAGAGTTGTTGAGACCGTGCCACCTCCTAAAGTTTCTTCAACTGATGAGACAAGGGCGCTGATTTTTGATTCCGTTTATGACAGTTATAAGGGGGTTGTGGCTTTTGTTCGTGTTATGGAGGGAAGTATTAAGAAAGGGGATAGGGCTTTTCTGCTTAATACAAGAGCTGATGTTGAAGTGCTTGAGGTGGGTTATTTTAGACCAAAATATCAACCTGCCGATATTCTTAACTATGGTGAAGTTGGATATATAGTTACCGGTCTTAAAACGATTTCTGATGTTAGAGTTGGTGATACCGTTTGGAAGTCCGCGACTGTTCCTCTGGAGAAGGCGGTTCCGTTGGAAGGTTATAAAAAAGTTAAACCTTTCGTTTTTGCCAGCATTTTTTGTGTCGCCGGTGATGAGTATCCGTTGCTTCGCGATGCGCTTGAGAAATTGAGTCTCAATGATTCGTCACTATCTTATGAGCCTGAGAGATCTATAGCGCTTGGGCATGGATTTCGATGTGGATTTTTGGGACTTCTGCATCTCGATATTGTGCAAGAAAGGCTTGAGAGAGAATATGGATTAAATCTTGTTGTAACTGCACCGTCGGTTTCTTATAAGGTTGTTAAGGCGAATAAAGAGGAGATTGATGTGCATAGTCCTTATGATATGCCGGATAGTTCTTTTATCGATGCGGTTAAGGAGCCGTGGGTTAGGTTGGAGATACTCACGCCAAAAGAATATACGGGAGGAATTATGAAGCTTATTCAAGATCGCCGAGGTCTTAATAAAGGGATTAATTATTTGAATGAATCTCGTGTTTTGCTTGATTATGAAGTGCCTTTGTCTTCGATTGTTGTGGATTTTTATGACAAATTGAAAAGTATTTCTTCAGGATATGCTTCGATGAATTATGAGTTTTTGGATTTCCGTGAAGGGGATTTGGTAAAAGTCGATATTTTGGTTTCAGGTGAGCCGGTTCCGCCTTTGGCGATGATAGTTCACAGAAGTGAGGCTTATTTGGTTGGATGTAAGGTTACCAAGGTGCTTAAGGATTTGATTCCTAGAGCTAATTTCTTGATTACTTTGCAAGCCGCTATTGGTGCAAAAATTATCGCTCGTGAGAATATTTCGGCTTATAGAAAAGATGTTACCGGTTATCTATATGGCGGTGATCGAAGTCGAAAAGATAAACTTCTTGATAAGCAAAAAAGGGGTAAAAAGAGAATGAAAATGGTTGGGAAGGTGAATGTGCCGCAGGAGGCGTTTATGGCAGTACTGAAACGCTAACATCTCCTCAGGAATGGCATCACTTCCTGTTTCTCTCGAGCTAACATGTACGCTCTCGAGAAACTGGGAGCGTTGCTGATATTCCTTCGGATATGTTAGCGTTTCTTAAGTTTATGTACGCCCTCGGAGATGGCTTCGCTTTCTGATTTTCTCGCCCTAACATGTACGGGCTCGAAAATCCGGAAGCGCTGCAGATATATCCTCGAAGATATTATCTCTTCTTATGTTTTAGAAAAAACAGAAGCGTGCAGATATAAGCAAAATAATACTTACCTCTTTTTATGTATTCTCGATTCTGTATTCCGTATTCGTTTGACCTCTGCTAGAATTTCCTTTGTATGGAAGAATCATCTTTAAATCAAAACCAAACTTCGGAAGTTCTGCATTCTAGCAAAAAGAGGCTTGTTAAAATGGTTCTAGGTTTTTTTGTAATTATGATTTTTGCCGGAGTATTGTTTTTTTTGAGAGCGCCTTTGACATCAATTTTTGCGGGGGTTGATGATGGGGATAAGGGACAAGAGCTTGTAATTGCTTATGCTGAAAGTTTTACGACATTAAGTCCCCTCAATTATGAGGTTAGGAATAGAAATTATTTAGGGAATTTTTATGAAGGTCTTACGAGATTTGATAAGAATTTGGCGATTGAGCCGGCTTTGGCTGTGAGTTGGGGACAAATTGATGATGAAACTTGGGAATTCAGTTTGAGGAGTGATGTGTATTTTCATGATGGGAGCCTACTTGATTCCGGGGATGTGGTTTCAAGTATTGAAAAAGCGATGCAGGATGAGAATTCTCAGCTTAAGTCTCTTTTGAGTTCGGTTCAGAGTGTTTCTGCGGTGGACGATAAGACTGTTACAATAGTTACAAATGGTGTTGATCCGATTTTGCCAAATAGACTTGTGCATGTTTATATTTATTCTTCCGAGGTTACCGATTTTGAGAATGTGGTTATTGGAACAGGACCTTATTATGTTGCTTCTTCGGAAACTTTTAACGAGGGAATGATTTCACAGGAGCTTTCTCTTAAGGCATTCCCTTATTACTGGGGGCTTAAGCCTGTATATTCTGATGTTAAATTGGTTGCTATACCGAATAGTTCAGATAGGGAAGAGGCTATTTCGAGCGGGAGTGTCTCGGTTCTTGTAAATGTGCCGATTGATTCAGTTTCTTCGCTCGAGGAAGTTGGTATAAAAATACAAACTCAACCGAATTTGGATGTAAATTTTTTGTTATTTAATACCTTGGATGGAAATGTTTTTAATAATATTGCTCTTCGTGAGGCTTTTTTCATGGCTTTGAATAGAGATGAATTAGTTTCGACTCTTTCCGGATATGCTAATTTGACCGATCAGTTTATCGGACAAGGTGTTAATGGATATGATTCTACGATTTCGGCTTTGTCATATAATTCCGATCAGGCTAAAAATATTTTTGAAGAATATGGTATTGAAGAACTGTCAGTTTATATGGTTAGCGATATGACTGCTCTGGGTGATTTTATTAAGGATCAATTTGCTGCAATTGGAATTGATGCGGAGATTGTTTATAGTGATTTGCAGACTTTTCAGCAGGGTATTTTGGATAATGAATATGATGTTTATTTTATGGGTTGGAAATGTGATTTGGGGGATGCTTCAGATCTTTATGAGACGGTTTTTCATAGCAAAACCGATTTGTATGGTGCTTATAATGGAGGATATTCCAATTCCGAAGTTGATTCGCTTATAGAGGATGCTTCTATTGAAGAGGATGCTATGAATCGGTTATCTATTCTTAAAGAAATTGCGCATATCTTGGTTGAAGATGATGTTGCCGGTGTGCCGATGTTTGAATCCGAGGTTATTTATGGATTTAAAGATGGAGTTTCTTGGAGTCCGAGAGTTGATGGGTATCTTTGGGCTTCCGATGTAAGATAGCGGAGTTAGCAGAGAAGGCAGAGTTACAGGGTTACAGAGTTACAGATGGGGATTGAGAATTGGTTCCTTTCTTTTTCTGTATCTCTGTAATTCTGCCTTCTGTAATTCTGTTTTTTATGGTATAATTAAATGATATTTTTGAGCTAAAAGTATGTTTATTTATTCACTGAAGACCAAATTCATAGTTGTTGTTTCGATTTTAATTATCGCTCTTTTTGGTATTGGCGGTTTTTTACTCCTGAAAGAGAAGTCGATTGAATTGTCTTATGATATTTATAGGAATTCCAAAAATTTTGCCGAACTTACTGTTGAGGATATAGTTTTACTTGATAAAAATTACTTAGCTCAGGATAGTTTTCTGGTTTTTAATCGTGAAATAAAGAATGTTTTTAAGAAAAATGATGATGTAAATAAAATATCACTTGTTACCTATGGAGGGGAGATTTTATATGATTCGGAACAGGAGGTTACGACTCAATATTCAGGTGAGGTTAGGTTGGTTGCCGATGAGGGTATGTTGACGAGAGTTAAATCTAAAAACATTTCTTTTCTTACTGTTTCAGGTGTTGTTGTTTATATTAAAAATGATGCCGATGGTAATGAGTATTTTGTTGATGCGAATGAGAATTCAATTACTGGTATTACCGATTCGGATCGTATTGTGGATATAGTTGCACCATATGGTGATAAGTATGCTGTTGTTTATTCTGTCACTTATGAAAATTTGCAGGATAGGATTAGGGCAACCGAGGTGCGTATTTTGATTTTGATGCTTCTTGGGGTTGTTGTCGCTTTCTTCTTGAGTTTTTATTTGGCATCTTCAGTCGTTAAACCGGTTAAAGATCTCGAATTGGGTGCGCTTAAGATTGCAACCGGAGATTTTAAGCAAAGAGTCCCTGTTAGAAGGAGAGATGAACTTGGTGTTTTATCCGAGGCTTTTAATAAAATGGCTGGAGATTTGGAGATTAGTACGAAGGCTTTGCTTTACAAAGAAAGGGTTGCAAAAGAACTTGAGCTTGCGGCAAAAATCCAAAGAGAAATTTTGCCTAAAGATCGTCCCGTACTTGCCGGATTTGATTTATCCGGAGGTCTTATTCCTGCAGATGAAATTGGCGGTGATTGTTATGATTTTATACATTCGCCTTCGGGTGATTTTTATTCATATATAGGTGATGTAACCGGGCATGGTGTTGCTGCTGGACTTGTTTCCGCTGTTGCCAATGCTTTGATTTATAGCTCTACGGAATTTACTGCGGATACTAAGGATATTTTGATTAATGTTAATAAAATTCTTGATGTTAAGACGGCTTCAAATATGTTTATGACGATGGTTCTTATGAAGATTGCAAAGGATGGAGGAGTGCAATATGTGAGCGCCGGACATAATCAAATTTTGAAATTCAGTGCTGAAAATCATGGAAAAGTTGATGAGATGCCAGGTGGAGGGATCGCGCTTGGTATGGTTGCGGATATAGGAAAGGTGCTTAATAAAGTTGATGTTCCTATGGGGAGTGGGGATGTAATTATTTTGTATAGCGATGGTATCCCCGAGGCGAGAAATGAGAATGGCGAAATGTATGGGATGCCTAAGTTCAAAAGGGCTGTTAGCAATTATTGCGATTTGGTTACCGCTGAAGGTATTAAAAACGCGCTTCTTGCAGATGTGAAGGAGTTTATGGGGAATGCGGTGCAGTTGGATGATATGACGATGGTGGTGGTGAAGAAATTGTAATCGCCTTCGGGATGGCTTCGTTTTCTGATTTTCTCGCCCTAGCATGTACGGGCTCGAAAATCTGGAAGCACTGCAGATATCCCTCAGGCGATTACAATTTCTCCCTTGAAAACTGGGAACGCTGCAGATATCACCTCAACAATTAATTTTTCTTACTCAGGCTAGCATGTACGCCCTCTCAAAAACAGAAGCGCTGCAGATATATACTCGACAATTAAATTTTCTCTCCAAGCCCTAACATGTACGGGCTCGAAAATCTGGAAACACTGCAGGTATCCCTCAGACGATTACAATTTCTTCCTCTGGAAAATAATTAGTTAAAAACTTATGGGTTCGGAAGGCGAAGGACAATCTGATAGTGCCGAGCAATATAACAATCCTTGTTATCAAAGGACTGTTGAAATAGAAACAAGGTTTGATTATGGATGTACTGCCTCTCAAAGATATGAAGCTGAAACTGATTTTGCGCTTAGGTGTGCCGGAGTTGATTTAGGTGAAGGCGATAGAGTTCTTGATCTTGCTTGTGGAGTTGGTGCTCATGCGGATTTAATAAGAGAAAAGACAGGTTGTAGCGTTGATGCTTTTGATAAAGAACCTAATCCGATAGAAGCGGCAAGGTTGCGAGAAGTAGTAAGGCAAAAGCAAGGAGATGTTAGGCAGGCTATTTCTTTCCAAGTTGGGGATATGGCAGATATTTCACGAGAAATAGAAGGGGGCAGGCGATATAAATTAATAACAATTCTTGGTGATTCTTTTATATATTTGCCTAATGAAGATGCAATTAAAAACGCATTTCGACAGTACATTGATTTATTGGAGCCGGGCGGAAGATTGGTGTTGCAATTTAGGGGAAGAGGAGCTAATTATCAGGAGAGATCTGCGGAGAAAGATGAAATGAGAGCAAAGGCTGGGGTAGTTCAGCGCAATGACTATATAGCGAAAGCGACTTATGGTGATGTGCTGGCAGGTGAGCTTGTTAGGTATGGATTAATGGAAGATGCGGTTCAGAGGGATGGAGTTTTTTATTATATGAGTGAGCCGAAAGAACATCCAAGTTTGCCTGAGGGTGTTAAACATTATGCATTTGGTCGTGTCTATGTTGATCAAGAAGGTGTTGAACATAATTTGGGGACGGCGGAAATAACGGATTTCAGAAGTAGTGACAAGGGGAGGGATATTTTAAAAAGATTGCTGATGGAAGTCGGATTCGCAGATATAGCGATTAATAGAGCGTCTCTTGGTGGAGGAAGGGATTTGGTAGCGTTGAGTGCTGGGAAGTCTGAAGTAACTGACGTATCAGGTTTGTGAATTTATTCAATCGCTTTTAAACAAAGTTTTCTGACGGAATCTCTCCATTCTGGCAGTCTTTCGTGTCCTCTTGAAATAGCGAAAAATGTTCTTGGATTTTGTTCTTTTTCGTATTGTAATGCTGTTAATACATCTGCGATTCTGTATGGTTTGTCGAATTCTAACCCCAAAGCATCAGCGACAGCTTGATCTGTATCAATTATTTCTTGATGATGTGTACATTTTGATGGATCGCAAAACCTACGACATAGTGAGTCAAATCCTTTAACAAAAATAACTGTGGCATCAGGATCGGAATTTAAAGCGTTACTTAAAGTTTCATACATGGTTTGTTCCTCTTTCAAGCCTCGAAGTTGTGTCTCATCCAAGGTTCCTTCTTTTGCTTTTCCTTCGCCAATTTCTCCCCATGTAACATGTTTTAAAACCCTCTCAAGGTGGTGAGGTCGCATTTCAACTGATTGTTTTTCTTCAGGTGCCATCTTTGGATTATACCATAAAAAGGACCGTTCGTAAATCATAGTGGTAATAATGAAAAAGAGGGAGAATTTCCCCCTCTTTTCTGTTCTCTGTGTTCTGTTTTCTGTGTTCTACTTTATCCCCGGTACCGGAAATCCTTTACAAAGTTCTTTTACCTCATCTTTTATCTTTGCGAGTTCTGTTTCGTCATTTCTTGCTAGTATTGCGCGGTCGATCCATTTGGCGACTGCAACCATTTCGGGTTCTTTCATACCCCTGGTTGTCATGGCAGGTGTTCCGATTCTGATTCCAGATGGATCCATTGGAGATCTTGTGTCGTTCGGTATCATGTTTTTGTTGACTGTGATTCCGGCTTTGTCGAGTGCTTTTTCAGCTTCTTTCCCGGTTGCGTTTTTGCCGCTTACATCAATTAAAAGAAGGTGATTGTCTGTGCCGCCGAACATCAATTTGTATCCAAGTTCTCGGAGTTCTTTTTCGAGGACTTTTGCATTTTTCATGATCTGCTTCCCGTATTCCTTGAATTCAGGCTTGAGTGCTTCCGCGAAGGCAATGGCTTTTGCGGTAATGTTGTTCTCATGTGGTCCGCCTTGAAAGCCGGGGAATACGGATTTATCTATTTTCTTGGCTAAAGCTGCTTTGCACATAATCATTCCTCCTCGTGGTCCTCTAAGGGTCTTATGAGTTGTCGTTGTAACGATATCGAATAGAGGAACCGGATTGTTCATGAGTCCTGCTGCAATAAGACCGGCGATATGAGCTATGTCTGCCATTGTGAGTGCTCCGACTTCGTCTGCGATTTTCTTAACTCGTGCGTAATCTATTTCTCTGGAATAGGCCGAATATCCTACCAAGATTAATTTCGGTTTATGTTCGCGAGCCAGTCTTTCAATCTCTTCGTAATCTATTGAGCCCTCTTCCGTTGTTTTATATCTGATAAATTTAAAAAGCTTGGCGATATAAGTTACCGGATGGCCGTGTGTTAAATGTCCGCCATGTGCAAGATCCATTCCGAGTACAGTGTCGCCTGGTTCTAAGATGGCGAAATAAGCGGCAATGTTTGCCGGTGCGCCGGAATGTGGTTGAACATTTACATGTTCAGCTCCGAAAAGTTGCTTGGCTCTTTCGATTGCCAGTGATTCGACAATGTCCGTGTAGGTTTGTCCTCCGTAGTATCTGTTTCCCGGGTATCCTTCCGAGTATTTGTTTGTAAAAACCGTTCCGAGGGCTTCAAGTACGGCAGGGGAGACATAATTCTCCGATGCTATCAGTTCGAGACCTTCCGCTTGGCGTTTTTCTTCGCCAAGAATCGCTTTGGAGACTGCGTCATCCTGTTGTGGGATGAACACTTTTGAGATTGCGGGCATGGGGATAGGGTTAAGAGATAAGATAGAGAGAGAAGATAGGACCTAGGACCTAGTTAACTAGTGAGCTAGTGAAGAGGGGAGGAAGAAGATAAAGAAGAAGAAAGAGAAATGATTTGAGATTCAGTGATGATGTGATTTATTTTAATATCATGTTTTTCGTAAGGTATATGCTCGTAAAGCTGGAAGTTGTATGCCAGGGCGATTTTCGGGGTTGGGATTTTTTTCAACAATTCATCAAAAAAACCTTTTCCGTATCCGATTCTGTTGCCCTCCATGTCAAAAGCGAGGCCTGGGATTATGCATAAGTCTATTTTCAAGTGATCGTGTGTGTCTTTTATGCAATGAGGTATTTCAAGAATTCCCTGATAACCTTTGTGTAGCTCTTTTATATGTGTCAGATGATAGAGTTTAAGCGTGTGTGTATCGTGGCAAACGGTTGGTAGTATTATATTTTTTTCGCGTATGAATTTTTTTATTAATTTCAGCGTGTCGATTTCTTCGGGCATTGATGTATAAAAAAGAACCGTTTTAGCTTCTGTAAACGGTTTGAATTTCCGGAGAGTTTTGGAGATGCGTGAGTCGAGAATCCTTTTTTTGAAAAAACCTAAGTGTTTGCGTTTGTTTTTTACTTCTTGTCTTATAATGTTTTTCGTTGTCACAAAACGGCTTATTGTTAGTATGTCCCTTCAGAATGTTTCGTGCACGCTCAATTTGGGGAGGCGACCGTCGTAATTGTAATTGAATTTTTTAATATTTCAATGTTGTTTTTTTTTATTTAAAGGTCTAAAATTTTTTAGCGAGTTTATTTTTTAATCAATCTTGTTATGTCAGGTGCAAAGAAAGTTTTTTCAGTATTTGTGGTTGTTTTATTGAGTGTTGTTTTTGGTGCAGTTTCCGGTGCTGGTACAAGTATGTATTTAATTACAAACGATTATGTGGATTTAAATGGTGAATCTACGAATACTACTGTTGCTGAGGTCTACAATGAGGAGTCTCAGATGATTGCTGCTTATGACAAAGTTGCTCCCGCTGTTGTTAGTATTATCGCTCTTCAGGATTTGAATGCTTATTATAATCAATATTGGGGACCGCTTGATTATTATTATTCTTATGATGAAAATGATTCTTCAAATGACAGTATGCAAGAGGTTGGAGGCGGAACGGCTTTTATTATAAGTAAAGATGGTATGGCTGTTACAAATAATCATGTTATAGAAGATACGACTCTTGAGTATGTTGCTTATATGGATGATGGAACTGAATTTGATGTTGAGATATTAGATGTTGATGAGGCTAATGATTTGGCGATTTTGCAGCTTGTTGCACAAGATGGCAGTGATGATGCGGATAAAATCGGTTCTTTGCCTTATGTTGAGTTTGGTGATTCCGATTCTCTTGATGTCGGCCAGATGGTTTTGGCTATCGGTAATGCTTTTGCTGAATATGAAAATACAACAACTGCCGGGATTATAAGTGCGACCGGTCGTGAGATTGTTGCAAGTGGAATGTATGGATCTAATCCGGAACAGTTGGATGATTTGATACAAACTGATGCGTCTATTAATCCCGGTAATAGTGGTGGTCCGCTTGTTAATTTAAATGGTCAGGTTATAGGTGTTAATACGGCTGTCGATTCTGAGGCTCAAGGTATAGGGTTTGCAATTCCTATAAATGATATAAGAAAGATTGTTGATTCTTATAATCAGTATGGTTATATAGCTCATCCTTATTTGGGCGTTATGTATGTTATGGTTGATGCGCAAGCTAATGAGAGGTTGAGTCTTGGTGTTGATTATGGTGCGGCCATTGTTGGAGATCCTCAGTCCAATACACCTGCGGTTGTTGATGGTAGTCCTGCTGCGGATGCCGGATTACAGGCGAGAGATATAATTTTGCAGATCGATGATACGGTTATTGATGCGGAGCATGATCTTAAGGATATAATTATGGAATATGCGATAGGTGATGAAATTACATTGAAGGTTTGGAGAGATTCGGAAGAGATTGAGGTAAAAGTTACTTTGGGGCAGTCTGGTTCCGGAGCTGAAGCTGAAACTGCACCTGTAATTGAATAATGTGTAAATATTTGTAAGAAGCCCTGGTTAAATGCCGGGGCTTTTTTGTTGCAAGCCGGTAGCAAAACTCTATCTTTTTGTTGCGTTTTTGGTGTCTGTCGGTAATATATTGGCAAATATTGCCGTGGTGATGGAATGGTATACATGTACGCTTGAGGTGCGTATGCCGCAAGGCTTGGAGGTTCAAGTCCTCTCCACGGCACCACAGGCCGGTAGCGAAGCGGACGGTTTCTTCTTTTAATTTTTTACTTTTTTAAAAATACAAAAATGAAAAAATATATTATTATTTCGATTTTAATTGCGATATTTGTTATCGTTGGTGGTTATTTTTATTATACATATTCATATCAAGTGCCTTGTTGTGGGTCGGAACCTGTTGTTACAGATGCCGTGATTGACTCGAACTATGTTTTTGAAGTGCAGGATAATTATAAAGAGGGGGCGATGGTAGCGACTCGTCAGGTCGTATTTGAGAAGACTGCCGTTTACGAAATGAATGATTATTTGGGGTTCCCTGAAGGGAATACGCTAAAAACTCACAGTACCTGCTATGATGAATCTATCGGGCAGGGATATATTGCCGGAATTATGAGTTCGGAAGTTGCGGTTTTTAAAGATGATAAGGTTTTTGCTTATGCCGATACAGGTATTGGCGATGGGGATTTTGAAATAAAAGAAGTTTATTGTGGTGATGGAAAAGTTATTGTGGTTTCCGAGAATGAATTTGTTAAAATAGATGGTTTGACTCTGGAGGCTTCTTCTTCTGTTAAATTTGATCCAAAAGTACATGCGCAAAGCGTTTATGCAAGTTTCGATTTCGAGTTGGCAGCTTTTGCCGTTCCGGATAATCAAAGTTATGTTTTTTATGATTTAAATACGATGGATGAGGTTTCTGAAATTTTTGTTAATCGCGGGAAGATGTTTTATAGAGATGATGGAACTTTTTTGGTAATTGATACGATTTCCAATAAGGCAGGATATGAAGTAAAAAATATCGGGAAAGATTTTGTGGAAGAAAATTCTTATTTGATTGATAGTACATTTGAAGCTGTTGATATGGTTTATGATGAGAAGAATAATGACCTTTGGGTGTTGATTGATGATGGAAAAATTTTGATTTTCGATCTGGATAATTATTCGGAAAAACCTTTTGTTGTTGAGAGTGAGGTTCCTGATCCGAATGCTATTGTTTTTGACCCCGAATATACCGTTGTTATGACTGAAAACGGATATGATTATGATGGTTATGGGGATTTCCTGGGAGGGATTGTAATAATCGATAGCGTGAGTCGTGAGATTTTAAATATTGTAAAAATCCCGACTCATCATACTTCCATTGAGTTGGATGAGGTTGCCAACATGGCTTATATAACCAATAACGGTGATAATTCCGTGAGCCGTGTTAATTTGGAAACAGGCGAGATTGAGGCTGTTGTTGAAGCCGGGAGTTCTACGGAGAGTGGTGCGGTTGCGAGTGATGGAAGTCTTTATTTAAGAAACAGGTTGGGTGGTAATTCCATTATGCATTTTGATCCGGAGACGGGTGAGTTTTCGAATATAGAGTGTGAGTATCCGTGGCCTGTTGAAATAGCTTACAGTTTGAATTTGAATAAAATTTTTACTTTTGATTTTTTGAATAGTTCCATAAGTGTGATTAATCCCGATACTGATGACATTGAGGTCGTTTATGATTTGCCGGTGCCGGATGGGGCGTCGGATGCGATTGGAGATATGGCGTATGATTATACGCGAGATGTCGCTTATGTTTCTATTCCGGAACAGAATATTGTTGTGGTTGTTAATATGGTTACAGGGGAGACTATTCGGGTTGTTGCGGTTGAGGATTATTTGCTTGATGGTGTGTATGGGACGTTAGGTGGAGCCGGGGAGTTAGTTCTTGCCACTTATGAGCCTACTGCGAAGTTGTTGGTGTATGCGAAAGAGGTTTCCAAGATTTTTGTTTATGACGGTTTGAATGATTTTGAATTGGTTGCGACGATTGAAGTTGGAGATATAGATATTGATATTCGAAATTTCCCTTATTCTTTGGTTGTTGATCAAATGTATGACCAAATTTATATCGGATCGAAAATTTATGATGCCGTTACTTATGAATTGATTGGCAATCTGGCGTATGGGAATAGTGTTGCTTGGGTTGATTGGTATGATGGTATTTTGTTTACCGCTTCGGTTAATAATAAGGACAATGATCAAGAGACGCTTTATGCTCTTAATTATGATGGTGAGATTCTTGATCAAATTGACTTGGCTTCAAATCAGTATGTTAAGGCGAGGTTTGCTTATGACTATACGAAAGGGGTTATGTATGTGTTCTATATGGTGAGTTCGGAGGTTTTTGAAATTAGGGTGGAGAAGTAGAAGAAGTGACATGGTTGAAGAAGAAAGATGAATTTTATTGATATTTGTTCGTATATTTGGTAAAAGATTCTTTGTGTTTGAAAATTCAGGGCGCTTAGCTCAGTTGGTAGAGCGACTGGTTTACACCCAGTAGGTCATAGGTTCGAGCCCTATAGCGCCCACCAGCGCGAAGCGACTCCACGAAGTGGAGGAGCGGAGCGCCTTGTTGTAAGTAATTGCGTAAGCAATCTCCTTGTTTTATCTTGTTGTATTATTAATTGTTAAAAATGTTGAAAAATCGAAGAATATTGTTTGTTGTGGTTGGAATTGTTTTGTCTATAATTGCTTTCTTGGTTTGGGCTCCTTTTATGGGCGATGCGATGGATGTTTCGCGAGTGCTTTCAAATTCTATGGAATGGCAAACTGAAATTGCCGCTTTGGGCGATTATTCATGTGATTCCGGTGGTAGTGATGTTTGCTGTGATGGGTTGAGTATGCGATGGGTCCCTTTTGGAAGGATGATTGATTTTTGCGGATATCAGAGTTGGTATGTTGGGTTTTGGGAAATTATGTAAAATTTAATTAAAAATCAAAATGTCTATCATTGATATCATGCGTTCGCGCAGGTCGGTTCGTTCTTACAAATCGGCTCTTTTAACTGATGAACAAATTGAGGCGATTCTTGAGGCTGGAATGATGGCACCGTCGGCTCATAATCTGCAGTCGTGGAGTTTTATAGTTGTTACAAATCGGGATGTGATAAATCGTTTGAGCGCGTCTGTTCAGGGATATCTTAATGACCGTGTTGAAGCGGATGATGCGGTTTCGCATTTTGGGTCGGAAGAGAGAGTTGATCGAGTGAAAAAAAGGCTTGAGCTTAAGGAAGATACGGTTTTTTATGGGGCACCGTGTGTTGTGTTGTTTGTTGTCGAGAAGGGAAAAGAGTACGCTCCGATGGATTGCGGAATGGCAAGTCAAAATATGGCTCTGTATGCGCGTGAACAGGGAATTGGAAGTTGTGTGATCGGTTATGCGCGTTATGTGGCGCGAGAGGAGTTGATTAAGGTTGGGATGAAAGATTCTCAAGAGCTTATGTTTGGGATGGTGTTTGGACATAGTGATGATATGGATGGACAGGGGCTTGATAGGGATTTCGATAAGATTCAAAGATGGGTAAAATAAAAAATGTTGTTATAGCGCATTGTTATGGATGTGATCCGAGTTCGCATTGGTTCCCTTGGCTTAAGAAAGAGCTTGAGAAGGAAGGAATAAAAGTTTTTGTGCCGAATTTTGGGCAAGACGAGGTGCCGAGTTTTGAAAAGTGGACTTTGGTTTTGGAGGCGATTTTGAAGGATTTGAATCCTGTGGAGACTGTTTTGATTGGGCATAGTCTTGGTGGTGCGCTTATCCCTAGGTTTTTGAGCGGATGGAAAGGTGAGCCGTTTTTGGCGGTTTTTTTGGTTGCGGCACCGTTTGATGGTTTGGGTTGGCCGACATTGAGGCCATTTTTTAAGAAAGGAGTCATTAGTGACGATGTTCGTGGGTGTGCGAAGAAGTTTTTTATTATAAATTCGGATAATGATCCTTATGTGCCGCTTGATCATGGTTATAAATATCAAGAGGTTTTGGGTGGAGAGGTTATTGTAGAAAAGGGGAAGGAGCATTTGTGGCAGGAGGAGTATGGGAAGTTGAAAGAGATGGTGATGGGTATCTAGTAGGCTAGTTAAGAGAAGAGAAAGAGGGGACCTAGTAAACTAGAGAAGATAGAGAATGAGAAAAGATTTTGCATTACCAGTTTCTCTTGCTTTTATCACTATTTATCACTATCATGTAAGTGTATTAATTTTAACTTATATGTCGGATTTTGAATTTTTCAGTACTGAGGAGGTTGCCAAGATGCTTGGAATACAGGTTAGAACTGTCTATTTACATGTGAGGTCGGGGAGGATTCCGGCGCGGAAGGTTGGCAGATCTTTTAAGATTCCGAAAAAAGAGTTTTTCGATTATTTATCACAAAATCGCTCGAAAGGGATTGTGGTTGTTAAGGTTGGAACGCAGGTTTTACTAGATTCTGAAAATGAACTTGATTTGAATGTCCTCAGGAGGTTTTCAAGCGAAATTGCTCTTCTTAAAAAAGAAGGATGGCATGTTGTTCTTGTGAGTTCCGGGGCGGTTGGATCCGGGAGAGAGGTTTTTGATGGGTCGCTTATCAAGGATAAGATTTTGCAAAAACAGGTGCTTGCAGCGATTGGGCAGGCTAGGCTTATGCATTATTATTCCGATTTTTTTGGGAAAGAAGGATTGAATGTGGCGCAAATTTTGCTCGAAAGGGAGAATTTTTCTGACAGAAAGAGATTCCTATCTGTTAGGGGTGTCGTGTCCGAGCTTCTTAATAACGGGGTTGTACCGATTGTGAATGAGAACGATGTGATTGCCGATAAGGAACTTAGGTTTGGTGATAATGATGAGCTTGCGACGCTTCTTGCGGTGATGTTGGGAGCGAAAAAGCTTGTGATTTGCTCTTCAATAAGCGGCTTGTATGATTGTGATCCTGTTAAAAATAAAAATGCTCGAATTGTAAAGGAGGTTGCTGATATAACGGAAGAAATTTATCAGATGTGCGGAAAATCTGTTAGCACGAACGGGCTTGGTGGAATGGTTAGTAAATTAAATTCTGCTCGATTGGCTACCCGTGCTGGGATTGAGACTTTTGTTATAAATGGAAAAAGGAAGGGGAATTTGGTTGATACTGTTCTTGATGGATGTTTTGAGGGGACCAAGTTTTTGGCCAAAGAAAAAGGTCTCAAGGGTTTCCAAAGATGGCTTACTGCAGGCGCACTTTCGTTTTCGAAAATAGTTATTGATGATGGTGCCGCGAAGGCGCTTTTGAATAAAAAAAGTTTGCTTTTGGTTGGGGTGAAACGAGTTGAAGGTGAGTTTGAAAAACGCGATACTGTTGATGTGTATAATGAACGCGGTGAAAATTTGGCGGTTGGTGTTGCTAATTATTCTTCGGATGAGTTGAGAGAGGCGCTACAGTTGAAAGATAGGAAGAATAAAAAAGAGGTTGTGCATGCGGATAATGTTGTGGTGTTGTGAAGAAGGACATAGTGGGCTAGAGAAGATAGTAAGCTAGTAAAGATGGGAATTTAATACAAATTAAATTTATGGAAAAAATTTTAAAAAAAGTTGTTGAGGCGTCGCGGATTCTCGGGAACGAATCTGTTGCCAAGCGGAATAAGTTTTTGCAAGTTTTGGCGAAAAATCTCAAAAAAGATGTTTATAAGATTATCGAGGCTAACAAGAAAGATGTTGTAAAAATGTGTGCAGATGATCCAATGACAGCTCGCTTGAGACTTAATGAAGCTGAAATTTTTGCAATGGCTGATTCTTTAAAAGAAATTGTCGAGATGAAAGATCCGCTTGGACGAGTGATTGAAGAGCGAAATGTGAATGGACTTAATTTGAAAAAAGTTTCCGTTCCTTTTGGTGTTATTGGCGTGATTTATGAATCTAGGCCGAATGTGACTGTCGATGTTGCGGCTTTGTGTATTAAATCTGGGAATTGTGCGGTTTTGCGCGGTGGTAGCGAGGCTTATTATTCAAATAAGGTTTTGGTTGCGATTATTGTTTCAGCCTTGATAGAAGCAGGTTTGTCGCGAGATTGCGTTGTTCTTTTGGGGACTGATCGTGCGCTTGTTAAGGAAATGCTTAAGGCGAATAAATATATCGATGTTGTTATTCCGCGCGGAGGCAAAGGGCTTATAGATATGGTTCGCGAGAATTCCAGAATCCCTGTGATAGAAACGGGCGTCGGGGTTGTGCATACTTTTGTTGATAGCGAGGTGGATATTAAGAAGGCCGCTGCTGTTGTTTTTAACGCAAAAGTTTCACGACCGTCTGTTTGTAACGCGCTTGATACTTTATTGGTGCATAAGGCTGTCGAGAAAAAATTCATGAAGGAATTGTTGCCAAAATTAACAGAGGCTGGAGTTGAGGTTTGTAGTGAGTTCGGTAGAGAATTTTTATCATTAAAAATGTCTGTTAAAATTGTTTCCGGTTTGGATGAGGCGATTGAACATATTGCCAAGTATTCTTCCAAACATTCGGAGGCGATTTTGACCTCAAATAAGGCGCATGCGCGCGAGTTTCTTGAGAGAGTTGATGCGGCGGTTGTATATGTGAACACTTCAACGCGTTTTACCGATGGCGGAATGTTCGGATTGGGAGCGGAAATTGGGATAAGCACGCAGAAGTTGCATGCGAGAGGACCGATGGGGATTTGCGAATTGACGACTTATAAATGGCATGGTGAGTCGGATTACGGGATAAGATAGTCGTAGGTCATAGGTCGTAAGTAAATAATATAATTTATATGAAAATTGGAATTATAGGTTGCGGAGTTATGGGGAGTGCAATTGCCGGATTCCTTCCTGGGAAGGAGTTGGTTGGTTTCGATACGAATCATGAAAAAGTCGAGGCGCTTGGGATTCCTGTTGCGGATTCGGTCGATGCACTTATTTCGCATGTCGATTGTGTTGTTTTGGCTGTTAAACCGCAAACTTTTCGTGAGATGAAAGTTGATTTTAAGGATAAGTTGGTGGTTTCGATTATGGCTGGAGTGAAGTTGTCAGATTTGCCCAAAAGATCTGTTCGGGTGATGCCGAATCTTGGTGCGCGAGTTGGTAAGAGTGTAAGTTCTTTTGTTTGTGGTGTCATAAGTCTTGAAGATAAGATTTTTGTTAAAAATTTACTTGAAAAATTTGGGATGGCGATTGAAGTCAAGAGTGATGACGAGATTGATAAAATGACAGCTTTGACGGGTTCGGGACCGGCTTATTTGTATGTTTTTTTGAGTGCGTTAAATGAGGCTTCGAAAGAATTTGGATTTGATGAAAAAACCACTCGAAATGTTTTGGATCAGCTTGTTTCGGGGGCTCTGCAAGCTGCGAAAGGTGAGGATTTTGATGAGATGGTAAAAAAAGTTGCGTCAAAAGGTGGAACTACCGAGGCGGCTTTGAAAGTTCTCGATGATGGTAAATTTAAAGAAATTTTGAAAAAGGCCGCTTGTGCGGCCTTTGAAAGAGCTAAAGAATTGTAGTGGGTCTATTGTTTTACCAAGGTGTAAGAATCTTTTCCGACCTTCTTGAATACCGGTTTGTTCTTTAGGTTTAGATAAATCGTGATTGTTTTAACTTGTCGTTGTTTTAAAACTTCTTTGATGATTTCATCGCGAGTCAAAACTTTTTTGCCGGCAAGAACTTTTTCGATTATTTCGGAAACGGTTCCTTCACTATATCCCCATTTTGATAGAGCATAAATTCCACGACCGATAAGAATGAAATCTTTATTCCTAATAAGCTCATTATGTACGGCCTGTGTGTTTACCATCTTATTGTCGAATCTGTATTCACTTATTAAGTTTGAAATTTTGACGAAATGGAGAGGTTTTTCTTCTCTTGATAAGATGAAATTGATTTTATCTCGTAATGTTCTTGGGTTGATATGTCTCCATGTCTTAAGACCGATTCCTTTTTCCGTGAATTTTATCCTCTTGTCGATTGAGAGAGTGCTTACAATCAATTCCGGATCCACTTTTTGAGAAAGTTTTTCTTGAACTTTTACCGCTAATTGAGTCGGTTCTATAACGTCATTCCTTTCATTTAGTACTTTTATTCCGACTTGCGTAAGTTCTTTAATGAGTTGGAATGGAATTGTCTTGATTCTCCAATTTGGTTCGTAATTTATCGTGTTTGGGATTTTGTCCAAATCCGCATCGAGTGCTAGTGCAAGCTTAAGTTCATTGATTTCCGTTGCTGAAATATTGCTTAATGAATTGATGACGGCGGCTGTTATTTTATCTTCTGTCATTATGCCGGCGTTTTTCTTAATGATTACTTTTGCATATTCATTAAGGATTTTTAAATTTGTGTTTTGAGCGTTTCTCGTAAGTTTTTTAAGTGCATTTTTCTCGATTTGTCTGATTCGTTCGCGAGTTACTGAAAATTTCTTCCCGATTTGCTCGAGAGTTTGTTTATTTTGAGAATGAAGCGCGAACCTTTTCTCAATAATGTCCTTTTCTTTTTCATTTAGGACTATTAAGAGGTTCTCGATAAGATCGCGAAGCTTGATGTCGTTTGCTGTTGCGTTTGCGCTGATTGTGAAATTAGGTGTTGTCATAATTTTGTATTTTTTTAATTAAGTGGTTAAAAGGTATTTGAACTTTAGCACCATGTTTTTAATTAGTAAAGGGCTTGTGGTATTAAAATAGTGCCGTCTGGTTTACAGATGAAAATTTGTGGATTTGTTGTAGAATATATATTCGAATATCGGATTTCGAATACTGAATACATGGGTAGGATTTTGGTTTGTTACTCCAGCCTATATCCTACGCAAGGAACCGTATGTATCAATTTTCTGTCATAGTCCTTGTCTATTTTTTTACGCAGTTGTGATATGTGCGCTTCTACTGTGTTGCTTAACAATGTTGTGTTTCTGTCCCAAAGAATTTCAATTAATTCTTGTTTTGTTACCGTTTGACCTTTTTTTTCGAGAAGAAGTTCGAGGAGGGAGAACTCTTTGTTGCGCAATTTCAAGATTTGATCTTTTCGTTTTACCGCTCTCTTTTCAATGTCCAAAACCAGATCTTTATATTTGATTTTAATTTTCGGAGTTATGGTTTTTGGGCGAGCAATCGATCTTATTAACAGAACCAAGTCTTTTATTCTTACCGCTTGAGGTAAAATACATGAATTGTGAATTGTTTTTTGTGGCTTGTGATGGAGTAAAATCGGTATTTGCCAGTTTGAGTCGCGTATGATTTTGATACAGTTTTCATATTCCCGGTCTTCCATTGGCGGTTCGATGTAAACCAAATGGAATTGCGTGAGCCATATTTTTTCGAAATCGTTTGGACGGCTCATGAATGAATTTATGTTTACATTTCTGAGCGCCTCTTTTATTTTTCCGGTTGCTTTCGGTGTTTTAGTGATAATTAAAACATTCAGCATGTGGTGAGTGGTTATTGATTGGGAGCCTCTGAAAAACACCCTTATGACTGCAATTTACAAATTCTGGCTGCAAATGGTTCATGCCTTCTTGCTGTATCTTCTCCTGATACAGTTTCGTCGGCCTTTGTAAGTTGTGTTTGCATTCGCAAACGAGCTTATCATATGGGCCGTGCCGGCCTGTTCGCTCAGAATTTGTAAATTTCGTTTCCATAATGGTATTTTTCAAAGGCTCCTTTGTTTATGGTAGGATGGCAATTGTTTCCCTTGTATTGTTGTTTTACAAGGGTTGTGAGTAAAAATGCTGTCAAACTTTTGTGACAGCTAAAAAATAACGGGGTTGAAATTTGTTTTTAGGTGTTATAAATTTTTGACAGCAAATGATGTAATATGAAAGATTTTCAAGAATTAAAGGCCATTTTTGAAGCTCAGGGGCATCCGTCTTTTCGTGCGAATCAGCTTCTTCATGATGTTTGCCAGAGAGGTGTTGTCGATTATAAAGAGATGAGTAATTTACCTGTTACTTTACGAGGATATTTGAATGAGAATTTACCGATTCTATCTGTAGAAGAGGTGAAATCTTCTGTTGCTGGTGATGGTTCGGTTCGAAAAGTGCTATTTAGGTGCAAGAAGGATGGTAAGAAAATCGAAGCTGTTTTGATGAGGTTTGCCGATGGTAGGAGAACTGTTTGTGTTTCTTCACAGGTTGGGTGTGCTATGGGATGTTCTTTTTGTGCTACCGGTAAAATGGGTTTCAAGAGAAATTTAACTTATGAAGAAATTTCCGATCAGGTCCTTTATTTTGCTTCCGATATTAAGAGTTATGGAGAAACGATTACTAATGTGGTTTTTATGGGTATGGGTGAGCCTTTTAACAATTATGAAAATGTTATTAGGGCGATTCGGTTTCTTAATGATGCAAGAGGACTCAATATAGGTGCTCGAAATATTACGCTATCTACTTCCGGTGTTGTTCCTGGGATTCTCAATCTGATAGGCGAGGGGTTGCAGGTGAATTTGGCGATTTCCCTTCATGCGCCAAATCAGGAATTGAGGGAGAGTATGATGCCTGTTGCGAAAAAGTATGGTTTGGAAGAGTTGATGGGTGCTGTTACCAAATATACGAACGAGACGCATAGGCGTGTTTCTTATGAGTATGTGATGATTGCCGGGGTTAATGATGATCTGTCTTTGGCGCATCAGTTGGGGAATTTGGTTGAGGGGCAGTTGTGTCATGTGAATTTGATTCCTTATAATTTAACAGGTGGGAATAAGTTTAAGCGGTCTTTGAGTAGGAAGATGAATGATTTTGTTAAAATTCTTGAGACTTATAGGGTTCCGACGACTATTAGGGTGAGTCTTGGGCAAGATATTGATGCGGCGTGTGGGCAGTTGGCGGGCGGGAAGGAGATAGGAACTAGAGGAGATAGTGAGCTAGTAAACTAGTTAAGTTAGGAGGGGAGAAGAAAGATAAGAGAACATACTTTATTTTATTGATGTATGAAGAGTATTATGCTTTAATTATTAAGGTTTCTTATCTCTTAATTTTTACAAAAATGGCTGACGCAAAAGCTGAACCAAAGAAAATCAGAGTTTCGATTTCAGAAGATGTTCAAGGAGGAATTTATTCCAATGCTGTATCTGTAAATGTTTCTCCAAATGAGATCGTTCTTGATTTCGGATATCTTATGCCGGGTGGTGCTGAAAAAGTTGTTAAGATTATGCAAAGGGTTAATATGACACATCGCACTGCCGAATCTTTCTTGAAAGTTTTCCAAAATGCTGTTTTGGATTTCAGGAATAAGCAGAAAGATGCGGGGAAATAAGGACCTAGGATTTAGTAAACTAGTTAGTTAGTAAAGAAAAGAGAGAAAAAGTGCATATAGTAAAGATTTTTTATGAAAGCTTTAATTCAAAGAGTTAAGAAGGCTTCGGTGTCTGTTGATGACAAGATTGTTGGGCAAATTGGCCAAGGTTTTTTGGTTTTGTTTGGAGTTGGGAAAGGAGATTCTTCGGCGGATATTCCTTATCTTGCGAATAAGGTTGTTAATATGAGGGTTTTTGCCGATCAGGATGGGAAATTTAACCTTTCATTAAAAGATATTAAAGGCGAGTGTTTGATAGTTTCGCAATTTACTCTTTATGCGGATACGCGGCATGGAAATCGACCTAGTTTTACAGAAGCAGGGGAGCCTGTAATGGCGAATGAGTTGTATAAGGAGTTTTGTGAGGCTGTTGCCGGATTGGGGGTGAAAGTTGAAAGAGGTGTTTTTGGGGCGATGATGCAGGTTGAATTGGTGAATGATGGGCCGGTGACGGTGATGGTTGAGGGGAGAAGAGAGGACTTAGTATGACTAGAGAAGATAGTGAAGAGAGTGGAGAGGGGAAGTTGAAGAAGTGACATAGT
>JBAYGX010000001.1:0-36473 GCA_041666465.1 Candidatus Altimarinota bacterium | reverse complement strand
TGTCGCCGTTAAAGTTAAGAGGGGGTTTGAGGATACTTCGCTAAAGGGTGCATTTACAAAAGATTATCTTTATTTTAAGGGATTTAAGGCTGTTAAAGAGTTTGAGAGTACTGGAGGTGATGTTAGGGATTTATATGTTGGAAAATTTAATTTGAGAGATTTGGATGTTGTGAAAAAAATACCTAATTTGGTTAAGGCGAGGTATCTACCTGAGTGGATGACAGGCCGGTAGCGTAGCGGACGGCCCTTATTATAAGCTTGTTTGCGTATGCAAACTCCTTATAAGTAGGAGAAGTGACATAGTTACAGTATTAGCATCGCATCTCCGAAGCTGAAAAATCTGTATTTTTCTTGTATTGCTTCTTGGTAAGCTTTTTTAATCAATTCTTTCCCCGCGAAGGAGCTGATTAGCATTAAGAGTGTGCTTTTTGGAAGGTGAAAGTTTGTGAACATATGGTCGATGAATTTCCAGTCGTATCCCGGATAGATAAATATATTTGTGTTGTCGGATTTTGGTTCAAGTTTTCCGTTTTTGTTTGTGCAAGATTCGAGAACTCTGACACTAGTTGTTCCGACTGCAATAATCCTCTTGCCTTCTTTTTTCGCTTTATTTAATGATTCGGCGGTTTTTTCATCTAATGTAAACCATTCAGAATGCATTTTGTGGTCTTTTATATTATCGACTTTTACGGGTTCAAATGTGCCTCGTCCAACATGGAGTGTTACGAAATGAGTTTCTATCCCGCGTTTTTTTAGTTCTTCGAAAATCTCGTTTGTGAAATGTAATCCTGCCGTTGGTGCCGCGACGCTTCCTTTTGGGTTTGCATAAATCGTCTGGTATTGTTCCGGCTTGGCTTTCGATCCTTTTAAATAAGGTGGTAGGGGAGTTTCTCCTATTTCATCAAGTGTTTTGTGAAGATTTTTTGTGTTTAAGAATTTTATAATTTTACTTCCGTCGAGGTTTTCTTTTATTACTAATCCTTTTAGGCCTTTTTCGAATTCCATTTCTGTGTTTTCCTTTAGTTTTTTACCCGGTTTTGCGAGGCATTCCCATGTGTTGTTGTCGAGTTCTTTTGTAAGCAGGATTTCGACTTCCTTGGAGTAATTCAATATTTTCCCGTATAGGCGTGCTTTTAAGACTTTTGAGTTGTTGAAAACAAGAACTGCATTTTTTGATAACAGGGCTGGTAAATCTGAGAATCTTTTATGCAAAATTTCTCCTGTTTCTCTTTTAACAACCATTAATCGTGAAGAGTCGCGTGGGATGAGCGGTTCTTTTGCTATAAGTTCAGGAGGTAGGTTGTAATCGAAATCTGATACTTTCATGTTGAAGAATATGGAATGACGAATTGCGAATATCGGACGAAGTATATATTAAATCACATCATTCTTTCCAACTTGTTGGTTCTTTTTGTATTGTTTTTGTATCTTGCATTCCGACATTTTTTATCACAAGCAAGCTCATGTCATCGGCTTGTATTTCGTTTTCGACGAAGACTGTAATTTTTCTTGCTATGTAATCGAAGAGTTCTTTTGTTGTCTGTGCTTCGTTAGCTTTTTCTTCAATTGTTTCAATTACTCTTTTTATACCGAAAAATTCTTCTTTTGAGTTTTTACATTCCGTAATGCCATCCGAATAAAGAATTATAAAATCTCCTTCCTGAAAGTCGATTTCCGTGTCGTCTTTCGCTATTTTACTTATGTCAGGCAGCATTCCAAGCGCTATTCCTCCCGAAACCATTGCCGTGCATTTACCTTCGGATTTCTTGTAATGAATTATTCTTTCGTGTCCCGATCCCGTATAGAATAGTTTTCTTGTTAGGTGTTCCCATCTAAACATTACCATTGTCATGAACATGTTTGTTTGAAGGCGCGGTTTTAAAAATTTGTTGATGCTTATGACAAGTTCTTTTGTGGTTTTGCAGATTGTAGAAAGGGTCGTGATTAAGCTGTCGACCATTATCATCACTAGGCCGGATGGGATTCCATGACCTGAAACATCTCCTATGTAGAAGTATGTTTGGTTTTCTTGTGGTAAAAAATCGAAAGTATCTCCTCCTATTTCCGCTGCAGGTTTCGTTTTTGCTGTTATCTCGAGTCCCGGGATGTATGGGGCCTCTTTCGGTATTAAGTCTTGTTGTATTTTTTGAGCTAAATTTAATTCTCCAGTGATTCTTTTGTGTTCTTTCAGGTCGTTTGAGATGGTTTCAAGGCTATCAGTTATTTTATTGAAAAAATGGCCGATTATGCCGATTTCGTCCGTTCTTAATGTATATATTTTTTTGAAATTTTTGCCTACAAGTAATGATTTCATTTCGCCCAGAATTTTCTTGAGCGGTTTGTGGATCTCGACATTTAGATAAATCATTTCCGCTCCTAGAAATAGAATAAGGCTTATATATGGGTATAATTCTTGATAGGGGAGATCGAGTATTTTTGTTGCCATTAAATAAAGTACCGTAATTACGGTTAGTATTATTAGGTTTGCGATTAAGATTTTTAGTTTTAGATTTTGTTTAAACATTTTTTGTTTAGAATGTTTTCTATTTGTGATTTCGCTTTTGATTCTTGAATAAGATCATATAAATACATCAGTTCTTCAAGTGTTTCACGATCAAATTCTTCCGGTTTCAGGTGACTGTGTGCTACGAGTATTTTATGTATTTTGTGTGATACTTCTTGGTGCAGATATTGTTTAAGTCTTTCAACGAATCTTTTTGGTAATCGATTTATTTGTTTTCTGATTTTTTTCCAATCTTTTTTGTTGTTTATTATATGGTCGAGAAGTCTCGTAAGAGCTGAAGGTTCGGATAATTTTGCCAATGCAAGTACTGCATCTATTCCGTCTTCTTTTAGTAATTTGAATAATTCCGTTTTCTTTTCTTTTAGCTTGAGTTCTCCGATTATGTACATTCCCATAAGTCTTTTCTCTTTTTCCGTACTTTGGATCAGTTGTTCAAGATAATGATTTAATTTCGATCGTAAAATCTTAAATTGCCAAAGGGCGATTATTGCGTTTGCGCGAATTTTTGAACTCGGATTATCCAAGTATTGCTCGAGGTAATAGATCGAGTTTGGGTCTTTAAATAGGCCGCAAATATAGATACAGTCCGCTACTATTTTCTCTTCCGGTGAGTTTAAGTTTTTTAATATAAACGGTATTAGATCGCGTTGGTTTAGTTGAGCTAAAACTTTTATGATTGCGGATCTTATTTCTTCATGTTCTTCGCGTTCGAAAATTCCTTTTAATGTTTCCTGAATTCTGTAGTGACCGAACCCCGATTTGAAGAAATGCTTATGGAGATTTTTAAATTCACCCAATGTTTCTATTATAGCCAGTCTTACATTTGGATTTGTTGATTTAATGCAAGTCAACAGATCCGGTAATGTTTCCGGGTCTTTCCTTTGTTTTAATGTTTCGACGGCTTTTAATCGTATCTCTTCCGGTTCGTTTTCTCTTAAAATTATCTTGATAAGTTGCTGATGGTCTATTTTGTGTCCCCTTTGTGCTAGTATCTCGATAGCATTTATACGGGTATGGTCATTCCCGCTTTTATCTATGTTTTTTCGTGATTGTTCCGTGTATTTGGTTTGTAGGCTTGATATTAGCGCCGCACTCAAAATGGCTATTATAATCAGGATAATATTGATTGTGAACGTTAGCTTTGTTCCTTTCGCGAAGTTTTCAAGCAATATTATCAATCCCATTCCCAATACCGCTCCGCTTGGTTTGATTACTCCTTCCAACAGTTCTTTCATTTGTCCTCTGATATTTTCTTCAAATGCGTAATATGATGAGTGATATGCGTTTAAAAATAAAATTCCACTCATTTCGGAAAATGCTTTTGTTGTTGAAGCTGTGACGATATTGAATTTGAGAATCATATTTACCATGTTGGCCAGTGTGACCAATGGGTGAATTGCCATGCTTTTTATTATTCCTAGCCCTTTTATTATTCTGCTTGATAGGAAAAGTTGCATTGCCAGTGTTGCAATACCGAATATTATTTGAAGCATACCAAGTTTCTCCATAAGTGCTTCTTCTTCGTTTTTCGTAGTTGTTTTAATGATTTCTTCTTCTGTAGATTCTTTGATGGGTTCGTCTGTGCTTATTAATATATTCGCTTCAAACGTTCCTTCGAGATTCTCATATGCAAGTGTTTCTTCTGGGGTTTCCGTGATGCTTTGTTCGACCGATTTCATGTATTGGAATTCGACCAGATTTATTACCATCCATTGAAGTATAATTACTATTATCAGTCCTTTTAGGAATGATGATTTTTGTGCTTTCTTGAAGCTTCCTGCTATTTTCTTCCATCCTCCTTCATTGTCATCTTTTCTGTGTTCGAATGTCGGTATGTCTGTACTTAAGCTTCTGAAACTTAATATTATTGGTATGACCAACATTAAGCAAAGTACCCAAATATAGAAGAATTTATATGATGGGATTGAGTAGGCGAGTGTACTTACTATAATTCCACCGATGATAGCTCCTATTGTTTCCGAAGATTCGATTATCGGGAATGTTCGTTGGCTTTCTAACGGTGTAAAAAGTTCTTCGACAACCAGTGAAATTACAATATTTAGTTGAGATATGATTACAGATTGTGCAATCAATATCAATCCGAAAAATATCCAACTTGAATAGATTACGAATAGTGTTGCGGATATGAGTAGTATTACCGCAAGAAGTATATTTATTATGATCAGTATTTCTTTGCGGATTTTCTCCACAAATCTTGAGAAAATTACAGTTCCCGTGATTACCAATATTGCGTTTACTATGAACAAAAGAGGAAGTTGTTCTATTCCAATCCTGTTAATGAACATCGACATTATGACGGTCCATCCTATTATGAAGCCGGTTCTTAAAAAAAGCGTGATTACCCACGAAACTATGACGCGTGGCCATTCATGTTCGCTGATATTAAGGAGTTTCCCCAGAAAGTTGCTTTGCATGAGCTTCAGTTATATCAGAAAATTATACCATTTTTCCTGACTGAAGTCCAGATTAGAGGTTGTGGATTACAGATGGTGAATTTGGCGGAGCTCCAACATTATATCTTTTTTTAGTTTTTTCGTATTTGTTATTTCGAAATTTGGTAGTGATTTTGGTAATGTAGCCGGTCCGTATTCGCCGAGTTCTATATCCGATATCAGTAGTAAAATCCTGTCGGTTAAGTTTTGATTTATAAACGAATTTATTATTTTTTGTCCGCCTTCAACTAGGATGTTTATGTGACCAAGATCCGCCAGTTTTTTTAGTATCGGTTTTAAGTTTGAAAGAGTTTTGAATGTTAAAATTTTGATTCCAAGTTTTTTCAGTTGTTCTTTTTTTGGTGAGTTTTTGATGGTTGTGCAAATTATTGTGTTTTTTTGTTTTAAAACATTGCTTTTTAGGGGTATTTTTAGAGTGCTGTCGAGAATTACCGGTGTTGGATTTTTGCCTTTAACAAGCCGTACTGTTAGATAGGGGTTGTCTTTTAGTATTGTACCGATGCCGGTTAGTACGCTTGTCGATTTTGATCGTAATTCGTGTACGAATTTTTGTGATTCCAGACCTGTTATTTTTGTAATTTCGGGTGACCATATTTTGAAATCGATACTTGAGGCGATTTTTAATGTTACAAAAGGCATTCCTGTCGTTTGATGTTTAAGGAATGCTTGATTAAAACTTCTTGCTTGATGTGCCAATATTCCACAGGTAGTTTCGATGCCGGCTTTTTTGAGTTCTTCGAGACCGTTTACTTTTGGATTCGGATCCATGAAGGGGAAAACAACTTTTTTAATACCGCTTTTTATTATTAAATCCGTGCATGGTGGTGTTTTTCCGTGATGAGAGCAAGGTTCGAGGCTTACATATAGAGTACTGTCTTTTGGTGAATTCCCTTTGTGGAGGCAGTCGTTTATGGCTTCGACTTCCGCATGTGGACCACCGTATTTTTTGTGATATCCTTCTCCGATTATCTCATTGTTTTTTATTAGCAAAGCTCCCACTAACGGGTTGGGATAGGTTAGTGATTTTGCTTTTTTTGCTATTGTGAAAGTTTCTCTTATGAAAAATTCATCTTTTGTTCTCGAGCAAATGTCCGAGTTTTGTTCTTTTTGTGGCAAGGTATTTTTTATTTATTTCGTTTGGTTTTATTTCAATTGGTATTCTTTTTGTAATTTTTAGTCCATATCCTTCCAATCCTATTATTTTTTTAGGGTTGTTGGTAAGTAATTTTATTTCACTTAATCCCAAATCGGCAAGTATTTGAGCTCCGATTCCGTAATCTCTTAAATCCGCTGCAAATCCGAGTTTTTGGTTTGCCTCAACTGTGTCGAAACCTTTTTTTTGCAAGTTGTAAGCCTTTAATTTGTTTATAAGCCCTATCCCGCGACCTTCTTGTCGCATGTAGAGAAGGACTCCTTCTTTCGCTTGATTTATAAGTTTCAAGCTTTTATCGAGCTGGTTTCTGCAATCGCATTGTGTTGATTTGAAAAGATCTCCAGTCATACATTCCGAATGTACTCTGACCAATATATTTTTTTTGCCTTTAACGAATCCTTTTACTAGAGCGATGTGTTCTTTCCCATCTGTTAAGCTTTTATAAACCGCTATTTTCATTTTTCCGTATTCTGTCGAAAGTTCCGTTTCCACTTCTTTTTTAATTAAGCTTTCTTGTTTTTCTTGAACGGTGTTCGGACATGAAATTCTATATTCAATAAGTTCTTTTATTGAAATTATCGAAAGTGAATGTTTGTGTGCGAATTTTTTTAAATCTTCCATCCGTGCCATTTCGCCATTTTCTTTTGCAATTTCGCAAATCACTCCGGACGGAGTTAGTCCCGCAAGTAGCGCAAGGTCGTGAGCGGCTTCAGTATGTCCGGCTCTAACAAGTACACCGCCTTTTCTGGTTATTAACGGGAAGATATGGCCCGGTTTTGCCAAATCTTTTTCAGTCGATCGTTTATTGATAATCGTTTTTATCGTGGTGGTTCTGTCCTTTGCGGATATTCCCGTGGTCACACCTTTTTTTGCGTCTGTCGAAATCGTAAAATTGCATTTTGTATTTTCCTCATTGAATTCAACCATTGGTTTGAGTCCAAGTTTTTCTGCGGTTTCTTTTGTTATAGAAATACAAATTAGACCGCGTCCTTCTCGCATCATGAAATTTATTTTTTCCGGAGTTACATGTTCGGAGGCAAACATTAAATCACCTTCGTTTTCACGATCCTCGTCGTCGACAATGATAACCATTTTGCCGGCTTTGATGTCCTTTATGGCGCTTTTAATTTTATCCTGATTTTTTCGCATTTTTTAAACTGACAATCTTATAAATTTCTCGATTTTATTTGTGCCGAGAAGTTTTTCAACTGTAATTTCAGGATTTTTAACGAAAGGTTGTTTTGTCAGTGCGTTTTCCTCGCGGAATTTTTTCTCTTTTCCGATCATGATTTTATCCCAAATTTGTTCCGGTTTGCCTTCTTTTTTGAGTTGGTCTGTCCAGATTTCCTTTTCTTTTGTTACTGATATTTCAGATACTTCTTCAGGATTTAAATATGCCGGATTCATTGCTGCCACATGCATTGCTATGTCTTTTGCCGTTTCGACTTCTCCGCCTGTGAGAGCGACAACTACACCTATTTTATTGTTTGAGTGTATGTAAGTTCCAAGAACTTTTCCTTCCACGAATTTCGTATCTTTCACTTCGATTTTTTCACCAAGTTTGAGATTTAAGTCGTTTACAATTTGAGTGGAGTCGTAACTTTCATTTTTTAGCAATTCTTCCGCGATTTTTTTTGCCGATGCAATGAAATCTTCATTTCTTGCAACGAAATCCGTTTCACATGCCAAATTGATTATCGCCGCTTTATCGGATTTTTCCGCGACCGATATTACACCTTGAGAGGTTGATCTTTCCGCTCTTGCTTGTGATTTTGCTTCTCCGGTTTTTCTTAATATCTCGACAGCTTTTTCCTGGTCACCATTGGCTTCCTCAAGCGCTTTTTTGCATGCCATTGTTGATACTCCCGTTGCATCTCGGAGTTTTTTTATTTGTTCAAGTGTGACTGACATATTTTCGTAAGGGTTATTTAAATTGTTATTGCAGTTACTGTTTTGGAGTGGTTGCCGGTGGAGTTTCTTGAGCTTTCGGTTGTTCTTTTGCCGGAGTTGTCATCATCAATTTATTCAAATCTACTTTTCCTGCAAATTCGCTTAATACCGGTATCCTCCATTCTTCTCCTGTATAAGCTTTATAAATTGATAATACGGATAGTCCGAAAAATCCCAAGAAAAGAAGAGTTCCGATCATTGGCATAATTAATAATATGAAGAGCACAATTATGCACAATACAAACATGCCTGCGCCTTGTTTGGCGTGGAATTGGCAAGTCTTACTGTCAGGTTTTAGTATGAGAGGGATTAAAAAGCCGATACTTAAATAAGCTACTGCGGAAAGGAATCTTTCTTCTTGAGAGATTTTTGGTTTTTCCTCTTGTTGTACTTTCTCCGGTTGTGGAGATGGAGGGGTGGTTTGCGGTGCGGTTTCCTGCTTTTTGTTTTCTTCAGCCATTTTTAAAATGGGTTAAGGATTGGAGTGCCCTTTATTTTATTACTGGGCTACTGTTGGAAGCACCGGCTTTTCCGTCCTTAATGGCTTCCGTGAATTTCTTTGTTAAGTAAGTGAGTGATTTGATTGCATCGTCGTTTGCCGGGATTGGAAAATCGATTTTTTTCGGGTCTGCATTTGAATCTGTTATCCCGACGATTCTTACTCCGGCGCGTGAAGCTTCTTTTACGGCGTTTGTATCTCGGCTTACATCAAACATCAAAACAACATCCGGAATTCTGTTTAATTCCTGAACACCGCCAAGTGCGGTTTCGAGTTTATTGATTGTCTTTTTTAGATTTAAGCCCTCTTTTTTGGTGTATTTCGCGAATTCACCGGTTATCTCTTCTTCTTTAAGTTTCTTTAGGTATCTGATTCTTTGCTTAATTGTTTGAAAATTTGTGATAAGACCCGGTACCCATTTTTGGGTTACATAAGGCATTTTGCAGTCTAAAGCGGCCTCTCTGACGAGGTCTGTTGCTTGTTGTTTCGTGTTAACGAAAAGAATTATTTTTCCTTCTTTTGAAGACTGTTTCAAGAAATCGAGTGCGGAATTGAGCGCATCGTAAGTCTTGTTTAAATCGAAAACATGGATTCCCTGGCGTTCGCCGTGTATGAATTTCTTCATATAAGGGTTCCATTTCGCTGTCGCATGTCCGAAGTGGACTGCGTTTTTGAGCATTTCTTTCAGCTCTTTTTGTCTGTTTTCCATAGATCCTTGGGGTTAGCGCTTGAGTGTTGTCTTTTTCCGCTTTAACCCCGTTATTGGCGGGGCAGGATTGCGGAATCGAACACCAAGCTAAAATTAAAGCGGTGATATATTAGTACGGATGGCTTACGGAAGGCAAGTGGAAAGAGAATTATGTAGCTACTGATTTTTTAAAGTTTTTTGTCGCAAATTAGTCTTTCACTGTGGTCGACAGGTCGTAGTTCGATTATTGCAATGCCGTTCTTACTTAATGGTTGTGTCGCTGGTGTTGTTTGTGTTTCTGGGAGGTCATCTGAGCGATCTCTGCAATTTGTTAGGGCTGTATTGTGCTCCATGCATGAGCTGAATATGGTATCGTATATTGCGTCTTGTGCACGATTATCTATTTCCTGATAGTACGCTATTGCTTCTGGATCTCTTCGTATTACAGTTCTTGCTGATATTCGTGCCGCTTCTCTACATATTTTTGCGTCATTACTATCGGTTGAGTCGACCCTGATGTAACGAGAAGGCGGTGTCCCCTGATGGCACGTTATGTCATCGATGGTTGCTATTGAATTCGGATCCCTGGTGCTGCATTCATATCCCTGAAAGGCCATTTCTATACAGTGCAAGATGGTTGAATTGGCATCTCTTTCCTTGTTAGTATCTGTTGAATTTGGTGTTTGACTCATTGTAGTTTTTCCTTCTTCTATGCATGGTCCTGTTTTTTCAGGATGATCTGCTCCGTAGAAATAAAACGGTTCTGGTCTATCGGTTACTTTTGCTTGGCATGAAGCCACTGCAAATGATAGAAGCAATGTAATGGCTGTTCTGATTTTCTGCGTTTCCATACTTTATGAGTTAATATATACGAGAGGCGAACTATACCCCTTTTCCTCCTATCCGTCAATGCTTCTTTGGTTTTTGCGGAGAGTTTTCTGTTAAAATTTTCTTATGAAAATAAATTCTATTAGGCGAAAAATCGATAAGATAGATCGCAAGATTGTTAACCTGGTTGGCGAGAGGTTTCGTTTGGTTGGTGAAATAGGTGAGATTAAGAAGAAAAGCGGTTTGAAAGTTTTTGATAAAAAACGCGAGGATTCCATTATGGAAACGGTTTCTGAAGAGGCTAAGCGAGTTGGTATAGATGAAAACATGCTGAAAAAGATTTATAAAATTATCTTTGCGGAGTCTCGGAAATCGCAGGGTTGACCTAGAGGCGAAAATTTGGTACAATAATATGATTTAAAAACTAAATTTTGTGCCATGGCTGGCGAAATCGAAACACCTCAACCTGTTAAAATAACTATTATTCTCCCTACGAATGCATATTTCTTGTCTGGAATAAGAGATTTTACTTTATCTCTTACAAAGAATATGACAGGTTTTTCCGATCAGTGGGCTTACAGGTTCCAATCTGTTGTTGATGAGCTTTGTAATAATGCGATTGAACACGGATCCGAGAAGGGGAGGGATGTTGTGATAACATTTGTTAATGAACCGAAAAAGAGTATCGAGGTAATTGTTGAAGATACCGGTACCGGACAAAATAAATATAATGCGCAACAGATGACGAATTTGGTGAAGGAAAGGGTTGCGATGATGCATTCGCAGTATTTGGGGTTAAGAGGAAGGGGATTGCCGAAAATAGTTGCCGAATGGACTGATGAGTTGGTTTTTGAAGATAAACCTGATGGTGGGCTTAGGGTGAAGGCCAAGAAATATTTACGAGAACAGGATGATAAGGTAATCTTAAATGCGCAGAATACGATAACGCATTTGCAGCTTGTGTAGGGTATAGTTGATAGCTTATAGATTGGAGATTAGAGAAGAAAAGAAAAAATTAATAACATATAAAAATAAAATTTATGGCTCAAGCAACAATCACATTCGAAGATGTTCAAACGAATGGTGGAAAAAAGGTAAAACTTATCAAAATCGCCGGACAGCTCGATGAGAGCAATGTCGATGAGGAGGCGAAGAAAATCTATACCGTTATTGAACAAGGCGGCGCAGGTATTAATTTGATATTTGAGTTTAGCGGACTTGAGTACATGAATAGTAAATCTATCGGTTATTTGACCGATTGGTATAGCAAAGTTTCCGCAGGTGGCGGAAAGGTCGTTATCGCGCAGGCAAAGAGCAATATCGTTGATATTTTGCAGGTTGTTGGTTTAACTCAATTGATTACTACTTATCCTACTGTTGAAGAGGCGAAGTTGGCGGTTGTATAGAGGAGATAGCTAGTAATGGTAGGTTGTAGAGAAAAAGAAGATTGGTGTTTCTTCAGAAAGCGCTATTGCTTGTCATTTGTTCGTTACAAAGAGTGCTTGATGCTATTAAATCTTGGATTGTAGATGTCATGGTTTCTAGTTCGGTTTGGTCAATAGGACTGACATCTCCTTCTGTTTGTGTGCTTGTTTTTGCAAGTTCAGTTGCTGTCATCAGTACTCCTGGGTTTTGACATATAGTATTTATCAAAACTTGTTCTGGGGTTATTGTGTCTTGTATTAGTTGTCGGACTACGTCAATTCCTTCTTCGATGACAATTCCTGTCATAAGTACTAATGCAAATTCAAATTTTGATAGTCTTCTTGTTATTATTATTCTCGTTATGTCCGTTATGTCCGTTCTAGTCATATGCGGTACGAATGATTGGCCTGTTCCTCCTTCAGGTGTTTCCATTTTATAAATGAGTTATAGATTTGACGCGAATAATACCGCTTCTTCTTCTTCTTGTCAAGTGATTGATCTAGCTTGTAGGTTATAACTTGCAATAATGAATTTTCGAGCTGCTGTTATCTGTTTGCTAAATCTGTTCTCCTGCTTTATATTTTCCCCGTATATAATTTATTTAAATGGACGGTCTTAAGGTAGCAATCATCGCTGATTGGTTAACGGATTCCGGAGGGGCGGAAAAGGTGGTTTTTGCCATGCATAAAATGTTTCCGAATGCGCCGATTTTTACATCGGTTTATAATGAGAAAAGTTTGCCTGAATTTAAGGATGCGGATGTTAAGACTTCTTTTTTGCAAAAATGGCCGATGGCAAAAAAGAAACATCAATGGTATTTGAAATGGATGCCAATGGCTTTTGAGCAATTTGATCTTGGTGAGTACGATATTGTTCTTTCAAGCTCTCATTCGTGCGCCAAGGGGGTGATAACCAAGCCCGAGACGATGCATATCTGTTATTGTCATACGCCGATGAGGTATGTTTGGGACGATTGTCATAGGTATATCCGTGAATATCCGTGGCCAAAGGCGATTAAGAGTATTGCGCCTTATGTGCTTCATGATATTCGTTTGTGGGACAGGTTGGCTGCAGAGAGGGTGGATTATTTTATTTCTAATTCCAATTATATAGGCGAGAGAATTAAGAAATATTACAGAAAGGATTCCAAGACGATTTATCCGCCTGTTGATACGGAAGGTTTTTATGAATCAAAAGATGTTTCTCCTTTTTATTTGGCGGTTGGGCGGCTAATTCCTTACAAAAGATTCGATATCATAGTTGAGGCTTTTAATCACTTGGGATTTCCTTTAAAAATTGCCGGTAATGGGCCGGAAATGAAACGACTCAAGAGAATTGCGAATGATAATATTGAGTTTTTGGGATATGTTAAGGATGAGGAGCTTAGGGAGCTTTATTCCAAATGTAAGGCGTTTATTTTCCCACAAGTTGAGGATTTCGGGATTGCGCCTGTTGAGGCGATGGCTTCCGGTAGACCTGTTATCGCTTATGCCGAAGGCGGTGCGCTTGAGACTGTTTCAGATGGAGTTAGTGGAATGTTTTTCAAGACTCAATCCGCCGAGGCTCTTATCAAGGCAGTTTTGAAATTTAAGGAAAGGAAATTCGACTCTTTTAAAATTAAAGAGAGTGTTAAGGATTTTTCGCAACAGAGGTTTGAGAATGATCTTAAAGGTTTTATTAAGAAAAAATGGAGTGAGTTTCATAAATAATTAACTTTTATTTTTATGGATGTACGAAATTATCTATCGTTTTTATGGAGAATTAAGTGGAAGGCTATTGTTGTTGGAATTGTTTGCGGAGTGAGTGCTTTTGTTTATACATCTTCTTTTTCGGAAAAGTCTTACGAGGCAATTGTATTTATGTCTATCGGTATGGAGCAGGGTGTTTATCCTGATCAGGCTGAAGCTTTTGGTGCGAGAGGTGTGACTGAAGCGGATTACTATTTCGCGCAGACTGTTCAAGGCTGGAGTATGGATCCTTCTTTTGGTGATCAAGTTAATGAGCGTGTTTCGGGGAGTGTTTCCGTGACCGCAAGACAACAGGAAAGGCAGAATGTGATTTTTAGTATTATCGGTAATGATGAGGAAATTGTTAATTTGGCGGCTACCGCCACTGTTGATGAGTTGACCGAAAGATTGGCTTCTTATAACGGAACGATGGAGACTTCTTATAAGGTCGCGAATCCGGAAATTACGATTTGGACTCATGAGCCCAAGGTTTTATTTAACGGCTTGATTGGGTTTTTGTTTGGTGTTTTATTGGTTGTTGGTTTCTATTTGGTTTATGAGTATTTTACCGGTACGGTTTCTTTTGCTTTTCAGGCTGGTGAGGTTTTTGGTAAAAAATCTTTATGCGCAATTGATGTTTGCATACGCAAACAGGCTTATAGTAGAGGGCCGTTCCGGCCTGTTTGTTGCGAAAAACAGATGGGGGAGAAGCTCAAGTTTGTTTCCAATGTGATTAATAAAGGGGTGTATGTTTTGGGTGTTGGTATGGATTTGAGTGCGATTAAGGGAGATATTGAGGAGGTTATTGATGGCAAAGTCGTTTCCGGCGAGTTTAAAAAAGGTGATTATTTGTTGTTTGTGAAAGTTGGTTGTGCGAAAGAGAAAGACCTCGAATTTTTGAAAAGATTTGCGGACTCGGTGGAATGGGTTGAGATTTAATTGTTAATCAGATGAAAATCGGAATTGATTTAAGGGCGCTTTTATCCGGAAAAGTTAGTGGTGTGCCGATTTTCACAAGAGAGGTTGTTGTTGAAATGATTAAGTCGAGTGAACATGAATTCGTTTTATTTTTGGTTGGTTGGGATAAGAGATATGCAAAAATTTTTGACCAGTTTGATGGGCCGAATGTGAAGAAGATTTTTTGGCGAGTTCCGAATCGGATTTTTAATTTTTCTCAGTTTTTTATGCCTTGGCCGAAGGTTGATCTTGGAGTTGATGTTTTTTTTATGCCTGATATGAGACCGATTAATTTACCTAAAAAAGTTAAGAAAGTTTGTATGTGTCATGACCTTTCTTATTTGAGATTCCCGCATTTTTTTTCGCTTAAAAGTCGTTTTTGGTATCTGTTGAATAGACCGAAGAAATATTTCAGAGAAGCTTCGAAAGTTATTTCTGTTTCGCATTTTACCGTGCGTGAAGTTAAGGAATTGATTGGGGTTGAAAGCAGTGTGGTTTACGAAGCGCCCTGTTTGTCTGGCGGAAGTGGCGAGGTGGTTAAGGGGAAATATTTGTTGTCATTATCTACTATCGAACCAAGGAAAAATTTGAAACGAGTGATTGAAGCTTTTGAGAAGGCTGATTTAGATGGTGTTGAGTTGATTGTTGCCGGTGATTTTGATAATAGGGTTTTTGCCAAATTAAAATTACCCGAAGTGAATTGTGTCAGGTTTATCGGGCATGTTCCTGAATCTGATAAAGAAGCTTTATATAAATCGGCTTTGGGGCTTGTTTATGTTTCTTTATATGAAGGGTTTGGGTTGCCCGTTCTTGAAGCTTTTCAGTGCGGGTGTCCGGTTTTGACTAGTAAAGATAGTCCTATGCAGGAGATTGCCGGCGATTTGGCGATTTATGCGGATCCCTTAGATATTGTGGCGATTTCAGATGGTATGAAAAAGCTTGTTTCTTTGAATGGTGATAGACAAAAACTGATTGCGAAAGCAAACGAATTTAGTTGGGAGAAAACGGCGAAAGAAATTTTACTTATCCTTTCGGAGGTAGTCGTTGATAAAAATTGATGCTGTTGTTGCGACAGGTACCGCCAGAACTATTCCGAGGATTCCAAGAAGTTGGTATCCTATAAGCACGGAAATCATTATTACGACAGGTTTTAATCCAACAGCTTTTTTCATTATTACCGGAATTAGTATGTTTCCTTCTATTTGTTGAATGAGAATTATTAAACCCAATACCCATAAAACGAGCCATGGAGATTCATTAAATCCAATAAGGATAGCCGGTATTCCTGCAAGAATTGGCCCTATAACCGGTAAGAGTTCCGCTAGTCCTCCCATCATTGCAAGCGTTATCGCGTAATCGATTCCAAGAATCCAGAACCCTGTTAAATAAAGAATGAACATACAACCCATGAGCATGAGTTGACCGCGCAACCATTGGCCGATTTTACCTTTTATTTTTTCGGATTTTTCTATTATGTAGTCTGTGTATTTGATTGGGAAGAGCGATTTAATAAATCCATCCACACTTCCTTTATCTGTTACCAAAAAGAACGTAATGATTAATACGAGAATTGCATTGAATATCCCATTGAAAACTATTTTTATTGCTGTCCATGTGTTGCCCGCGACATTTTGGAGTTGTCCCGCTATTTTTTCGAGAGCGGCTTGTATGTTGTTTATTACTGTTGCTTGATCTATTCCAGCCAAGGCGTCGTGAATTAAAGGCGTTAATTTGTCTGAAAAAGGTAGGTTTGTGAGTGCTTTCCCTTCGGTTATATTAGTGATTAATTGTCCTGCGGATCTGGCTATTTCCAGAAGTTGTTCTGCTACTATAGGTATGAGATTTGATATGAAAAATACAATTACTCCAATCATCATTAGGTAAATTCCAAGTACACTTATTGCGCGTGGAATTCTTCTGTTTTCTAGTTTGTTAACTGTTGGTTCGATTGCGGCATAGAAAAGTATGGCGACAAAAAGTATCAGGAGAATGCTTTTTATTTCATAAATGAATTTGCTTGCGAAATATAAAAGCATGATTACGAGAGTTGCTTTTGCTACGCTTGCAATTGAGAGATTTACTGTTATTTTCTCGGGCTGTTTTGACTTTGGTTCAGCATATTCTTTTTTAATATGGTCTTCTTCGTATTGTTCTATTTTGCTAATCTCGTTAATCTTTTCTTTTATCTTTTGGATTCGTTTTTTCGAGCCTGAAATAAATTTTCTGAAATGTTGGATTGGCATGTGGATAGGTTAGTAGCTTGTAGTAAGTAGTTAGTAGTTAGGGGAAGAGTGGATTTCGGATTGCTTATGTCCTATGGCTTACGACTTATGTCTTTCTATGCAGTTAAAGTTGTTTGGACTATGTTTACAAGGATCCAAGCGAAAGCAGATAATGCAAGTCCGATAAGGGCATACATTACCGTTTTTTTGCCTTTTTCTTTGTCTTCTGTGAGACCTCCCCATGCGTAAAAATATCCGCCTAGGATTGTGAATAGCACGCTGATAATTCCGGCTATTCCTATTGCGAATTCAATAAGTCTTGTTACATAATAAGGGAGCATCCAGAGATGCATGTCGCCGGTTTTGATGCCGCAAGCGAGAACTTCTTCCCAGCATGGTTCTGCAGTTATTCCATAACAGATGCTGTTTTTGTATTTTTCTCTTTTTTCTTCATCTGAATTAACATCGTCAAGTATGGTTATACATGCGCTATCTGAAAAATCGTCAACTCCGGATGGTAATATCGTTGTTCCCGCTGCAAATGTCGGTTGTACGACGCTAAACAATATTATTCCGGTCAGAATAGTAATTGTTATTTTTTTCATATTTGTTTTTTAATTTTGCGGATAGAGTTTTCTAACGAAAAACAACTTAATCATATAGCCACTGGGATCGTTAGCGCTTCCCGTGGCTGACATCCTTGCGTTTGGATTATAGCAGATTGTCGAAAATTGCAGAACCAAGTCGTACCTGTGTCGAACCGTGTTTGATGGCTTCTTTATAATCTTGGCTCATTCCCATTGATAGTTCTTCCAGGTTGTATTTATTTTTGAGTTGTTGCATTTTCGAGAATTGTGCTTGTGTTATTTTTAGATTATTTGTATCTTCCGCAATTGCCATTAGACCTTTAAGTTCCAGATAGGGAAGGTCTTTTATTGTTTTTATTAATGTTTCAATGTCCTCTTCAAGTATTCCGCTTTTTTGAGGTTCGCGACTTATATTTACTTGAATGAAAATTGGCATTTTTTTTCCAAATTTCCCCGCTTGTTTATTGATTTCATGAGCGAGTTTTTCCGAATCGACGCTTTCTATTAAATCGAATAACTCAACAGCTTCTTTAGTCTTGTTCGTTTGAAGGTGACCGATTAGATGTTTTTTTATGTGTTTTGGTAGATGTGGGAATTTTTCGCGAGCTTCTTGTATGCGGTTTTCCCCTATTATATCAATCCCGCAATTTAAGGCTTTCAAAATATTTGGGATTGTTTGGCCTTTTGTTACAACCATGATTGTGATATTTGAAGGAATTTCATTCTTTAATCTGTCTATATT
This sequence comes from Candidatus Altimarinota bacterium, assembly GCA_041666465.1. Taxonomy (GTDB): domain Bacteria; phylum Patescibacteriota; class Gracilibacteria; order UBA1369; family UBA12470; genus XYC2-FULL-41-22. Next base: position 18,697 of record JBAYGX010000001.1, on the reverse strand, counting down.
TTGTTTTATATATGTCATGTGCAAATTTGTGAATTGCGAATAGATGAAACTACTGTTATGATTTTAACGGTTTTTATAAGATAAGAAAACTGTTTAAATGCTTCCAATAGTTGCAATTGTCGGTAAACCAAATACCGGTAAATCGACACTTTTTAATAAGTTACTCGGTCAACGAAGGGCGATTGAGTCCGAAATCGCTGGGACTACTCGTGATAGATTGATGTGTAAAACGCGTCTTAACGAATATCAGGCATATCTTGTTGATACAGGTGGTATTACTGTTGCCGAAGGCGATTCCATTGAGGCGAATGTTAAGGAACAGGCTAAAATTGCTATTGATGGTGCTGATATTATCGTGTTTGTTGCCGACGGGAGTAAGGCTTTAAGTTCGGAGGATTTTAATGTTGTCGATATTCTTAGGAAGTCAGGTAAGCCGATTATCTTGGTTGCGAATAAATGTGATAATCAGGAAATCAGAGATAATGTTTATAGCTTGTCGGAACTTGGATTTGGCAATGCGGTTCCTGTTTCAGCGTTGCATAAGTTTGGGCTTGATTCGCTTGTTAAATATATTGAAGATGAAATTGAGGAATTGGGTTTCGATAAGAATGTTCCAATCGATGAATTTAAGACGATAAGGGTTAGTTTTCTTGGAACTCCGAATGTTGGAAAATCATCCTTGATAAATGCTATTTTGGGGAGAAAAGAGGTGATTGTTTCGGATGTGCCTGGTACGACTCGTGATTCTGTCGAGGTTGAGATGAAATATAAGGAACATAGGTTTGTTTTTGTCGATACGGCCGGAGTGCGAAAAAGTGGAAAAGTTGAGAAAGGTATTGAAAAATTTAGCGTGCTTAGAAGTTTGCGTGCGATTGAAGATTCTGATGTGACTGTTTTGGTTTTGGATTATTCAAAAGGGATTATAAGTCAGGATATGCATATCTCCTCCGAGATTATTGAGAGAGGTAATGGTCTTGTTCTAGTTGTGAACAAAAGTGATCTCATGGATGAACCGAAGAAGAATGAAGATTGGTTTATAAGTACGGTTTTATATAAATTCGATTTCTTGCCTTGGGCTCCGCTTGTTTTTACTTCCGCTAAAAATAAAAAAGGTATTGGTGGATTACTTGATGTTGTTGCTAATTGTTATAACGAACGAGAAAAGAAAGTCTCACAAAGTGATCTTAAATTTTGGCTTGAAGAAACTATTGCGAAACATGAACCTGCAGGAAGTTATCATGGTAAAAAGAATAAGATTTTATCAATAAAACAAGATGGTATTAAACCACCGAGTTTCACTGTTAGAACTAGATATCCCGGTAGTATACATTTTTCTTACAAGAGATATTTGGAAAATAAACTTAGAGAAAAGTTTGGGTTTAATGGGACGGCGATAAGAATAGATTTTCGTTAATTATTGTTTTCGCAAATGGCTTCACTTTCTGATTTTCTCGAGCTAGCATGTACGCTCTCGAAAATCTGGAAGCGTTGCAGATATTTGCTTAATCAATAATTAACTCTTATTTTTCTGCTCCTTACTTCCTACACTATTTCTGCAACTTTCTTCTCCCACCTCTTCCTGTAGTACTCTCTCCTGTCCACATTATGGAATTTGAGTATTTGGTTGCTTATAATTATTGAGGCCTCTTTTTTGTCTAATTCTTCGAGTTTTTTGTGCATGCGTTTAAGTTGCCATTTCTTTAACCATGATTCGATTTTGTTGCCAAGGTTTTTTGATAGTAGATTTTCTTGGAATATTCTTAACGATTTAACGAGTCCTTTATTTTGTCTGTAATGTCTTTTTTGATAATTGACAGGAGTTTGGAAAAATCCAGATAAGTATTTCCTGTTTGTATCTATTAAATCTATATATGTATGGTAGTCTCCCGAGATTGGTTGGAGGTTTTTTATCCAATAAGCAAGATAGATGTCCTGACCTTCAAGGGAGATTTTTTCAAGATTCAAATTGTCTTCTGTGATGTAGAAGCTTAAGCAAAACCTGTTTTTGATTTTTTCTCCGTATCTTCGCGAACCAAACAGATGAGTCCAGAATGTTACGAGTGTTCTGGCTGTGAATATTCTGCCGGGTTTTGTAACTATCAACAGATCTATGTCTGATTTTTTCGTTGGATTATCATAAGACAAATTGTTTCCTACTGCTATCATTCTTATAAATGGAATCATGTCGAAAATTTTTCTGAATCGGTCAATTTTTTTCCAGAGTTTTTTTGCAATTTCTTTTCTTTCTTGGGTTTTTACGAAATTTTCTTCGCGTCCTTTAAGGCAATAAAGCCCGTCCGAATAACTGATTGAAGGACTTTCTCTTAAATATATATCTATTTGGTGAGTATCGGGTGGTAGTTTATATAAATATTCTTCGACTTCGTCTTTTGTTAACGGATAGTCGAATATGTCGAAAAATGCGAAAGTACTTAAGATAGCTTGTTTGAAATTTATCTTGGGATTCGTTACCATGGTATGTGTAGATGGTCAAAATACATACAAATGGTAGCACAAAAATTCCTAAATAAAATCCCTAGTAAGCCCGGTGTCTATAAAATGATTGGTAAAGACGGGGTGGTTTTGTATGTGGGGAAGGCGAAAGATTTGAAAAAAAGGGTTGGATCCTATTTTAGACGCACTGCGGAATTGACTACTCGTATTTTCAAGATGATTTCAAATGTTGTTGATGTGAATTACATCTGTACGGATTCGGAATTGGAAGCAATGGTTCTGGAGCTTAATTTAATTAAGGATTTGCGACCGCGATACAATATTTTGCTTAAGGATGATAAGAATTTTTGTTACATAAAAATTACGACCGGTGAAGATTTCCCGGGGGTTTATATTACGAGAAAAGTTGAGAAAGATGGTTCCAAATATTATGGGCCTAAGACTTCGATGTCGAAAGTGAAACGAACGCTTGATGTTTTGAAAGATTTTTTCAAGTTTAGGGATTGTGATTTGGGTATTAAATCTATGGGTGATGGTGTGGAAGTATATAAAAAGACAATTAAATATCCATGTTTGCAGTATCATATAAATGCCTGTGTCGCGCCGTGTATCGGTGTTTGTAAAAAGCAGGATTATGGTGTGCTTATCGAGGGAGTTACGCGCTTTTTGGATGGAGATAGTGATTGGATTGTCGATATGTTGAAAAAGAAAATCGAGAGTGCCGTTAAGGATAGGAAATTTGAAGAGGCGGCGAAAATTCGCGATAAGATTTCGGCGATGAATGATATTTTGGAGCGACAAAAAATTTCAAATGTTTCCGATGTGAATCAAGATGTTGTTGGGTTGTATGTCGGACTTGGTAAAGTTTTTGTGAATTTGTTTATTGTTAGAAACGGAAAACTTACCGATAGTGAAAATTTTATTTTGAATGCAAAGGATGCGAGCAGTGATGATTTGGATGAGGTTTTGATTAGTTTCTTGAAGAATTATTATGGAGAATGTAAAAGTTTGCCGGTTTCGGTTCTTGTACCATTCGATATTTCCGAAAAAATTGAGCTTGAGAAGTGGCTTGGTGTGAAAATTGTTTCTCCGAAGAGGGGAGAGAAGAGCGAGTTGGTTGATATGTCTTGTAAGAATGCCGAACATTTTTGTAGAAAAATGACTGTCAAATGGGAGTCTGAGAATAAATTTGATCCGAAAGAGGTTCTTTTGGAGATTTCCAAAACTCTTAAGATTGATAAAAAAATAAAAAGGATTGAGGGTTATGATATTTCGCATTTGAGTGGTGAATTTACCGTTGGATCGATGGCGGTTTTTGAGAATGGTGAGCCGAAAAATGGTGATTATAGGAGTTTTAATATTAGAAGCTTGAAGGATAGGAAAGTTGATGATTATGCATCTTTAATTGAGGTTCTGAGCAGGCGACTTAAATACTTGTATGCGCCTTCGATTTCCGGTATTTCTGTCAGAAAAGGATTGAAAAAGGATAAGGAAAAAGTCGAAGCGATTTTAAAGAAAGAAGATTTGTATTCGGATGAGATGGTTATGAAAGATTTTTTGTTGCTTGAGGTTGATGATGAAATCGTTGGAACTGGAAGGTTGATTCATAACGGTGATAAAGATGTGATTTCTTCTTTGTGGGTTTCGCCAAAAATGCGCGGTAAACATCTTGGACATCTTTTGCTTCATAGTCTTGTCGGCAGGTCTAAATGCAGGAGAATTTATATTGGATGTAAAAAAGAGAATGCGGATTTTTATGAAAAATTTGGGTTTAGAGTTTTGAAAAATGTTCCTGAATTTCTTAAGAAAGCGACTGTACATTGTACGGATACTTGCGATCTAATTGAGTATTTCGTTTATGAGAAAAACGAAGACAAATCTCTTTTGTCTAAGCCCGATTTGGTTTTGATAGATGGTGGGAAGGGGCAATTGTCATCCGTTGCGAAAGTTTGGGGAAATTTTAACTCAAAAATCCCTCTAATATCTCTTGATAAAAGCGGTAAGAAAATATTTGTATTTGATGGTAATATAAAAGAGACTGATATTAAGGCGGATTCGAATGTTTTTTATTTGCTTATGAGAGTGATTGATGAGGCGCATAGGTTTGCAAATAGCCTTCGTGAGAAAAAACATATTAATTTTCTAACAAAATAAAACTATGACTCTTCGAGAAAAACTTGTTGCCGACTTAAAAGAAGCAATGCTTGCCAAAGATGAACTTAGGGTTTCAACGCTTCGTATGTTCAAGGCGGCTGTTATGAAATTTGAGGTTTCTGGTGCGGAAAAGAAAGAGGCTACGGATGATGAAGTAACTTCTATTCTTAAAAAAGAGTTTAAATCCAGAAAGGATTCGATTGAGCAGTTTAGGGCTGGTAATAGGGAAGATTTGGCCAAAAAAGAGGAAGCTGAAATGAAAATTCTTGAGGTCTATATGCCCGAGCAGATGAGCGAAGATCAAGTTAGAGAGATTGCACGACAGGTTATTGCGAAAGTTGGAGCAAGTTCTATGGCTGATATTGGTAAGGTTATTGGTGCGTTGATGGGTCAGGTGAAAGGGAAGGCTGATGGGGGGATTGTGAATAAGGTGGTGAAGGAACAGTTGGAGAAGTTGGGCGAAGTGACATAGTGACATAGTTATGAAAAAGATTTTTGTTGTTTACAATCCGGTTTCAGGAGCTAGGAAATTTCGCAATGTCGAGAAAATCATTCGTGCTCGGCTTGAAAAGTTGTGTTGTGTTTATGATTGGTATGAGACTAAGAAAGGTGATAATGATTTTCCTGCGCTTAAGGCCGGTGGATATGATTTGGTTTTGGCTTGTGGAGGCGATGGGACGGTCTCTATGGTCGCAACTTATTTGTTTAAAAATAAGCTCGATATTCCTTTTGGAATTGTTGGGATTGGTTCAACTAATTTGTTAGCGTTTTCTTTTTTTATTCCCGTGATTGATGTTGGGGATGCGGTTGAATTTGCCGTTACCGGTGAGGCGAAAAAAGTCGATATAGGTATTGTTAACGGGGAGAAAGTTATGTTGATAGGGGCGGGAAAGGGTTATGACAATGTTTTTATGAGAGGAGCTCCTCGTGAGCTCAAGAGAAAGATTGGTTTTTTCGCTTATGTTTGGAGTTTTCTGACAACTTATTTGGCGCATCCGAGATGCGAATATCGTGTGACTGTTGATGGGGTTGTGCATCATGTGGTTGCGAAGGTGGTTTTTGTTTTTAATTATTTAAGATTCAGTTCTGAAAAATGGGGAGTTGGTTTTAAGCCGGATGACGGTTTGCTTGAAGTTGTTGTTGTTAATCCATCGAGTTTTTGGGATTTGTTTAAGATGTTGGTGTTTTTCGTAATGAGAAGGAAAACAAAAAAACATCCTAAGGTTAAATTCTTCGAAGGGAAGCATATCGTAATACATTCAGAGCGTGAAAGAGGGTATCAGGTGGATGGAGAAGTCTTTGATGGAGGAGATTTGGAAGTTAAGGTGATTGAGAAGGGTTTGTCTTATTCCACTTCATCCAAATAGCATTTCTCGCAATACACTATTTCCGGTTTTTCCGGGCCGTATGTGCTCATTATCGAAGTATGGCACTTAGCGCATTCTCGTGGATACAATATTTTTGGATTTTTCTGTGCCATTCTTCGCTTGTGGCGACATTTCCAGCACTCTCTCGGTAATGCCAATCCCATCTGTTTATAAAACTTGAGTTCTTGTGGAATTAACTTGTGATTTTTCCCGCATGTCGGGCAGATCATAACTTGGTTTATAATATCGTCTTTTACCTCTTTGATATTGTCCGGTAGTTGGTCAACGGTTAATCCGTTTTTTGCCGCTTTGTTTTCTTCGTCGCGCCATTTTAATCCTCGCGCTAGCGCGTTTTCTTTTGTTAAATAGAAATATTCCTCTGCAACGCTCTCGTTATATGCGAAAGGGGAGAGTGTTATTGGGAAAAATTGACCGTATTCTCCTGTCTGCATCATGTGTTCGATAATTTTTGCTACAAGTATGTCGAATTCTTCTTTTGTGTATTGTTTATTTAAAATGCAATTATGCTTTCCGCGCATACCGATGCATCCGAACAGGTCTTTGCTGTTCAAACAAAGATCACAATATTGAAGATTGTAACATCCTTCCCATGCGTTCATTGTGAACTTGCAGTTCTGCATTTTGTAGGCGGTGGAGACCATTTCGTAGCAAAGTTGAGATTCGACGCCTACGAAATCCCAATCATAAGAATCTGTTACGCCGAAAACCTGGGTTGCGAATTTAACATCTTGAAGATCGTGGCTGTCGAAACAGAATTTTGCATTTTTAGAGTTTTGTAAATAGTCTCCTATGCACTCTTCGCATTTGATATTTTCGAGTAATTTTCTCGGGAATTTGAGAGTTGCCAGTCTGCATTTTTCAAAAGAGGCTCTTAACCCAGCGTAAGATCCCATATTTAATTCGGCTTTTGCTTTTTCGAATTCTTCTTTGGAAACTTTTTGATTAAAGACTTGATATTCCTTGTTCCTAAGGTTTGCACAACCTATACAGTTATGGCAGTTGCGCATGTCGTAACAGAAGTAAAGTTCGCTTGATTCCGCGCATTTTTGGCAAAAGAAGCACTTGGTGCATTTCTTGGCGTCCAATGTTTCGTAACATTCGGTTGAGTGTTCGGTCATGTCAAAATCCACGCAGTGGAAGTTCTTGACGCTGAAACGTCCATACATACAGTCTTCGTTGTAATCGGCTGTAAATACAAGGTATGAATTTTTGTTACCGAGAGAGTAATTGGTGTAGTCCGAATTCTCATTATTTATTCCGTTCAGAGCCATTCTCGGTACCTCTTTTTGCAGTTCCGCGAATTGATCGAAAAACGTCCTGTTGAAGTCAAAATCTCTTCCGTATTTGAAAGGATCCCAGCGATCAGACCACCATTCTTTATTGCTATAAATTTTATAAGGTTTTTCCGGTGAATACATCGAAATTATTTCTTCTCCCGAGAAGTCGCATTTTCTTTTGTAGAGATTTAATTCGTTTCGGAAAGAAAGTCTTCTGATTTGTCGGCATAGGGGACACCAAGTTGGTTCAGGGATTTTGATTTTCTTATAAAATTCTGAGTCTTGAGGTTCGATTTGAAATTGCTGGTTGCAGTTTGAGCAGGTGGTCATGTCCAGTAGGGTTTATAAGTTTAATTATTCTCATAATAGGTTAGTATCATTAATTTGCTATGTCATCTTTAATTAGCTCTTTTCGAATCGAAGTCTTCAAACGCGATTGTTACACTTTCGACTCCTAATTCTTGGCGCAAAGTGTTGATGATCTCGTTCGAGTGATTCCCGAGAATTTGACGGGCATATCTTGGTGTATCCCAGCAGTCGTAGTTTCGTCTCAAGAAAGTTACTGTTGCCGATCGATTGTTTTCGTTGGCGGAAACAGATATTCTTATGCCTCCTCCCATTGTTAACGTCCCGTTGATTCCGTGTACATGGTCGGGATTTGCTGATGCTATTTCGCATGTACCATTTTCTTTCCGAATTCGATTAGCTAATCTGCAAATCTGTTCATTCCCACCGCGGTAAAGATATGTTGAAGGGTTTTGTCCCCAGCCAATATGGAATTCGTTGCTATCACTTGGTAGTATTACTACCCAATTATTCTGGAGTTGGCCGTTAAAACTATTCCTGTATGGATTTAATGCGTCTTCTTGTGAATCACTGATATGAATCCTTAAAGGTTTTACTGTAGCTTCTTTCATCCTTTCCGTCATCGTCAATGATTTTTTCAGTTCTTCTCGCGATGATGTTAATTCGCCAGACTCGATGTTTGCTCTGTCTGCTGTCTCTATGGCGTTTTTGTATATGTTTGGATCCGGATCGTCGGTTTCCAAATATTCTTCTCGTAATCTTTCTGTGAGTCTTTTGAAAAATATTTTTATGGTTTCGGTGTCGTATTCCGATGGCAACATAAGTGGTGTTATTTTAAGAGAAACAATCAGTCTTGTTAATAGCTCGCGGATTTCCGATTCAAGGTTTTTTTGTGATTGTTCAACTGTTGGTATTGTACTTATGTCGCGCTCTAATTGTTCGACGAGTTTGCTGTATTTAGAGTAGGCCCCTGCTTTTAGGCGAAGCGATTGCATTCTTTTTTGATCACTTAGTATAGTTTTTGTGTCATATAGTTTATCTAACTCGAGCTTTGTATTGGCGAGTTCTTCCATGATATTAAACAACTCCCGCAATACTTGTTCATAAGTCATTATTGCGTCTACCCGAGTTGAGGTTGCGTCAACCATTGTAGTTACTGCTTCTGCTTGGGGTTGCAGTCCTGCTTGTTTCAGGTTGTTTTGTGCTATGTCCGTGGCAAGATGTTCCGGTTGTTGAGATGTATACATGTTGTTGAATTAATTAATGATAGTGGAACATAATAAAGCGGTTTCACAAGAGCGTCAAAATGTTTAGACTTGGTATCTATTCCGTGTTGTGAGGATTCGCGCGGTTAACAGATTGCTTGTGTTTTCTTTTTAAGTGTGATATTCTGTTGTCAGAATTATTGACAATAACGTTTCCCATATGGATTTGCAAAAAACGCTAGAACGTATTGGTTTAAGCGATAAAGAGGCTTCCGTGTATCTGACGCTTTTAGGGTTTCAGGAAGCTCTCCCGAGTGTTATTTCGCGCAAATCCGGAGTTAAAAGACCTACTACCTATGTAATTCTCGAGTATCTTGAAAAAAGGGGGCTCGCGAGCCATGTAAAGAAGGGAACGACTCTTTATTATAGGGCTCTTAATCCTTATGCTCTTCTTGAGGATCAGCATCGGAGATATAGCGATTTAGAGAGGGCTTTGCCTGAACTTGTCGGATTACATGAAAAATATGCGGCTATCCCCCAAATGACCGTTTACGAGGGAAAAGAGGGGATTGTTGAAATAATGGAAGACACTTTAAAAACCTCCACCGAGCTTTTATGCTGGGCGGATGTTATTTCTTCTGCTACTACTCTTCTGAAGGATTATTATAGGTCGTATGTTGATACGAAGGTTAAACGTAAGATTTGGTTGCGTGGTATCTTTTGTTATGACAAATTGGCCTTGGAGTATAAGAAAAGGGGAGAGGAGGAGCTTCGCGAGGTTTATTTGATTCCAAAGGATAAATTTCCTTTTAAAAACGAAATCAATATATATGACGATAAGGTTGCGATCGTGTCACATCAGGATAAGGTCGGTGTGATAATCCAAAATAAGAATATTGCCGATACGCAGAGGTCTATTTTTAATTTCGGATTTGAGTATGCAAAAATTCTCGAGAAGGGTATTTTGACCAAGGAAGATATTAAATATCTTGGTTAATTTTGCTTAACAATTCTTGCAGGGTTTCCGGCTATAACAACATTATCCGGGAAGTTTTTCGTAACCACGGCTCGGAATCCTATTACTGAAGAGTTTCCTATTTGGCATCCTTTAAGTATTACAGCTTGTCCGCATATCCATGTTTTAGCTCCAATGCTAATGGGTTTACTTTTTTCATTACCATAAAGTATATGATTCGGGTCTTCAAATGTATGAAAATCTGTATCCATGATGATTGCGCTTCCGATTAAGCAGTCATCTCCGATTTCAATTGATGTTTCGCAGTGGCATGTGATCCCGTTAAGTCTTGTGTTTTTACCTATTTTTATACTTGCTGTTTTTTTGTAAAAATTGAAGTAATTTGGTTCTTCGTGAGCCCAGAGATTTGAGTTGTCGTCGATATATAATTTGCCATGTCCTTTTATTTTAAATCTGTGATTTATTATTATGTTTTTGCCAAAAAATATTCTGTTGTTATATCTGATTTTATAGTATGCGATAAATATTTTGCTTAATAGCAAAGCGATTTTTTTCTTCATATTATTTTCGGCATTCAAATAGGCATGAGAAACATCCGGCAATACTTAATCCATCTGTGCATTTGGCAAGATCGGTTTCGGTTGCCGTTCCGGAATCGATGCGTTCCGATGAATAGAGTGAGCAGAAGTAATCTTGGTAATAATCGGTTTTTTGCAAATCATATAGATATTCAGTGCAAGCTTCTTCGGCTGTTCTTGAATCATAAACGATGTCGCCTTGTGGGATTGAGCGCATGACCGGTAGTAGTTCGTCATCATGTGTGTGTGTTGAAAGCACATAGTAGCTTGTACCAAGTATGATTACAGCTGTGATTGCCAGTATGATTAGTTTTCTAGACATGGATATAATTTTTGATTACGATTTAATTGTAATTAATAAACTTGAAAATGGACAATAATAATTTCGAACAAATAATACGAAAAGCTGTTAAAGCTAGTAAAATAAGGCTTTTAATTGCCGGTTTTATGATAGCTCCATTAGGAGCTTTTATGGTCTATTTGCCAAACATTGATGATACTGCGAGCACGGCTGTTTCAATTTTAGTCAGAATCCTGGGGGTATTCTTTTTTTTAGTTGGAATTTGTATGTTTTATGTTGTGAGAAAATCCGATAGAATACTGAATTCCATCTATGGGAGTCCTGAGACATTGGTTTGGATTTTCAAACAAGATGTCGTGTATAAGTCCGGGGCAAGAACCAATAATTCCAATATTATGTTTAATTTTTCCGATGGAAAGACTGTTCCACTTAATCTTAGTGCTAATTTGGCAGATGAGGTTTTGGTTTATTTGATGGGGAAACTTCCGAAAACCAGATTCGGGTATAGTGAAGATATACAGCTCCGGTACAAACAAAATCCTGGATCTTTGATTAAAAGTTGATAGTATGTTTGTTTTTTAAATAAAGGAGATTGCATGTGCAACCAACTTTATAATTGCGCTCTTTCTTTGCGCTAGTGGCGGAACGGACGGGATTCGAACCCGCGACCTCCACAGTGACAGTGTGGCGTTCTAACCAGCTGAACTACCGCTCCACTATTTTTTTTTACGGCTATAGAAAGCAATAATGCTCCCCGTAGCTTGCGTGCGCAAATTTACCTTACAAATTTTCTCTTTGCAATAGAAAAAAATCAGGTAAAATCTCTGTGCTAGCCGAAGTGGCGGAATTGGTAGACGCGCACGACTCAAAATCGTGTTCTCGTAAGGGAGTGAGAGTTCGATTCTCTCCTTCGGCACCATCTTTACAATCAGTTGTTTTTAGATGAATGTGTAGAGTACAGTGTTTAAGTTATGTGAGTTTGAGGGTATTGATTTTTGTTCTAAATTATTATATAAACATATACTATTTAACCTAAAATTCCTTATGGAAAACACAGGTGGCGGGAAAAGTGGCGGTATCGTGTGGATGGTAAGTACATTCGCATTGATAGGTATCCTTATAGGATTGGGAATATCTTCATTGGATGGTGGGTCTGTTTCGACTACCGTTATTGATCCAACAACTGGAACGGGTACAACTGAAGTTGTTTTGCCTGATGCCGAAGATGATGCTGTGCTTGGTGATGCCAATGCTCCGGTTACAATTATAATGTTTAGTGATTATGAGTGTCCGGCTTGTTATTATTTCGAAACTGAGATTTTCCCTTTAATAAAGGCTGATTTTATTGATACCGGTAAAATTAAGTTTATTTATAGAGATTTCCCATTGGTTTCCAAGCATCCTATGGCTCATATAACCGCTGAAGCGGCTGAATGTGCCGATGATTATAGTAAATATTACGAGTATCAGGATTTGATTGTTGCCAATTATGATGAATGGTCGACTTATGAAGGTGATATTAATCAGTTATTGACTGATTATGCCGCTACGATTGAAGGTATTGATACGACTGCTTTTAAGGCATGTCTTGATGATGGCAAGTATTATGATGAGGTTGAGGCTGATATGAGCGATGGTAGGGATGCCGGTGTTCAAGGTACGCCATCATTCTTTATAAATGGTCAGAAAATTCAAGGTGTTCCTCCGTATGAGGATTATGTTGATCAGGATGGTCAGTCGAAACAGGGATTGAAGACTATTTTGACTCAAATAGTTGGCGAGTAAGAGGAGTTATTCGGTCTTTCTTTAAAAGCGCGGAGCTGTTAAACTCTCTCCGCGCTTTTTATTTAATCTGTTTATAAGATGTTCTGTGATGAAGTTGAAGTAAAATTCAAGGCTGGTAAAGGTGGTAATGGAGCTTTAAGTTATCGTCGTGAGAAATTTGTGCCAAGAGGAGGTGCGGATGGCGGTAATGGTGGTAAAGGTGGAGATATTATTTTTGTTGCCGATGAGAATTTGAATACTCTTACTGATTTTGCTTCGAGAAAACAGTTCGAGGCGCCGGATGGAGATAAAGGTGACGGAAACAATTGTTATGGTAGAAATGGGGAAGATTTAATATTAAAAGTTCCGGTTGGTACTGTCGTTTATGTTGAAGATGAGCCTTTGGTGGATTTGGTTAAAATCGGGGATCGATTTGTTATCGCGAGAGGTGGTAAAGGTGGGTTTGGCAATTCTCATTTTATCTCAAGTGTTAGGCAAACTCCTGATTTTGCCGAGCTTGGAGAGCCGGGTGAAGTTGTTAAGGCAAGACTTGAACTCCGAATGGTTGCCGATGTTGGTATTGTAGGGCTGCCTTCTTGTGGTAAATCAACTTTGATTTCTCGTGTTTCCAATGCGAAGCCGAAAATCGCGGATTATCCTTTTACTACCCTTATTCCAAATCTGGGAGTTGTTGATCTTAAGCCATTTGGTGGAAGTAAAGGGCAGTCTTTTCTTATGGCTGATATTCCAGGTCTTATAGAGGGTGCATCTGAAGGAAAAGGGCTTGGAGTCGATTTTTTGAAGCATATTTCTCGAACAGGTATTCTTATTCATATGCTTGACGGGACTTCTGGTGACCCGGTTAATGATTATAAAGTTATTAGAAAGGAGCTTGAGCTTTACGATCCTGCCCTTGTTAAAAAGGTGCATGTTATTGTTGTAAACAAGATTGATGTTTTGGATACGGATACGAGAAAAATCATTGTTGATTTATTTGAAGAAGCTTATCCTAAATTGAAGAAGAAGTTGATGCTTATTTCTGCAGTTTCCGGAGAGGGGATTAAAGATTTGGTTTTTAGAATTTGGAAAGAGCTTGAAAAGAGTAGAAAATCTCTTAAAAAAGAGTCTGTTATTGTTAGTGATGAAGTGAAATTGTATCAGCCTCATTTGGATTTGGATCAAAGGGCGATTACGGCGACTCTTGAAGGAGAGGTTAAGGCGGGATGTGTTGATTATCTTGTAGGTGAAATACTTCCTCCGGAAGAGAAGCCTGTTCGCCAGTATTTTAAGGTTAAAGGCAAAAGACTCGAGCAAATAATTAAAATGACCAATACCGATAATGAAGGTGCTATTCGTAGGGTTTATGATATTTTCGATAAGTTTGCTGTAAATAAGTTGTTAAAAAGACTTGGCGCGAAAAAAGGCGATTATGTTAATATCGCTAATGTATTTTTTGAATTCAGAGGATGAAAATATTGATAGGGTTGGGAAATCCCGGGCAAGAGTATGTGAAGACAAGGCATAATGTCGGTTTTATGGTTATGGATTTGGTGATGGAAGAGTTTGGTTTTGATGCGTTTGTTTTGAAATCCAAACTTAAGGCATATATTTCCGAAGGGGTTGTTGGTGGAGAAAGAATCGTGTTGGTTAAGCCGGATACATTTATGAATAAGTCGGGAGAGGCTGTAAATGCGGTTAAGTCGTTTTACAAGGTTGATTTTCCGGATTTGCTTGTGTGTTATGACGATTATGATTTGCCCGTTGGAGAGATTCGCTTTCGAGAGAATGGGAGTGCCGGTACTCATAATGGTATGAAGTCTTGTGTTGAACTTCTTGGTACTCAAGACATTCCAAGATTAAGAATTGGTATAAATAGTGGGATTCAAGTTGAAGATTTGAGCTCTTATGTTTTGGGGAGGTTTTCGGTGGAGGATATGGAGAAAATTAAGCCTGTTTTGCATGCTGCTGTTGAGAAAGTCAAAAATCTACTTGCAATTTAACGGGAAAATCAGTAGATTAAGCGCGTTATATTTTGAAATTTAATCTGACATAAAATGTTTGCAGTAATTGAACTTGGCGGTAGGCAATTTAAGGTTGCCGAAAAAGATGAGTTTATTATCGAGAAACTCGATACTGAAATCGGTAAAAATGTTACGGTTAAGACCGTTGTTTTGTTGGCGAAAGATGAGAATGATATTGAAATTGGTATGCCTTATATTAGTGGTGCGACAGTTGAACTTAAGGTTATGAGTGAAGAAAGAGGAGATAAAATCAGGATTTTTAAGATGAAAGCAAAGGATCATTATGAAAGAAGACAGGGGCATGTACAGAAATATTTCAAAGTTAAGGTTCTTAAAATCACGAAAGTTGCCGGAAAAGTTAAGGTTGAGTCTAAACCTGAGGTTTCTGTGAAAGAACCTGTTGTTAAGCCAATTAAGCCAAAGGCTGTTAAGAAAGCTGCTAAGAAGCAGGTTACAGTTTAGAGATTGCAGATTGTAGATCTTTTGGTAGTTTTGTCGTATAGGAGACCTGCTTTTTTTGAAGGTTTTTGAATGTTAGTTTCTCAGCATGTAGGAATTGACGGTTTATTCCGTATTTTTTGAATTCTTCGTTGATTTTTTTCGTACCATATTTTGTGTCTCCTATAATCGGGTGTCCTATTGAAGCCATATGTACCCTTATTTGATGAGTTCTTCCGGTTTTCAGGTCTACCTCTATGAGCGTACAGTTTTTGTCTTTGAAGATTTTTATTGGCTGAAATTCCGTTATTGATTCTTTTCCTCTTGAATCTACTGTCATTTCTTCTCGTTTAAGTGGATTTCTCATTATTGGCGCTTCTATTCTGCCTTTGTGGTCTATCAAGCCATATACGAGACCTATGTAGGTCTTTTTTACGGTTCTTTTCTCTATTTGACGCGAGAGGTCGTAATGAGAGGAATCGTTTTTTGCTATTACCAGTATCCCCGAGGTGTCTTGATCAAGCCTATGGACTATTCCCGGACGAATTGTGTCTTCTTTTTTGCTTATCGATTTTTTAAGGTGGTAAAGAAGTCCGTTTACAAGTGTGTTTTCTTTATGTCCCGGTGCCGGGTGAACAACAATTCCTGCAGGTTTATTGATTATAAGATAGTCTTTGTTTTCATAGATTATATCTAGGTTCATTTTTTGAGGTTTTGCCCATTCTAGTGGTTTTTTTATTATTTCCACATTTATAAAATCTCCTTCTTTAATTGGCTTGTTTGGTTTGGTTGCTTTCTGATGATTTACTTTTACGAGTCCATCTTTTATTAACAGTTGGATTTTTTGTCTTGTTAATCCTTCCAATGACTCTGTTAAAATTTTGTCTAGTCTGCCTGTGGAGGTTGATTTTATGGTTTTTTTCATTTATTGATTGGAGTTTTGCGAATGAGTGCTTTGCTTCCTTTGCTCTGTAGTATAGAATTTAATTCGACAATTTAAAACAAGTAATTCTTATGAACGATACAAATAAAATTTTTAGCTTGCTTAACAAGGGTACTGTTGATGTGATTGTTAGAGATGATCTTGAGAAGAAATTGAAGAGTGGTAAAAAATTGAGGATAAAGTTAGGGATAGATCCTTCCGGATCGGATTTGCATATAGGGCATATGGTTGTGATTAAGAAGCTTAAGGAGTTTCAAGACTTGGGGCATCACATTTTGCTTTTGTTTGGTAATTTCACCGGGCAAATAGGTGATCCTACTGGTAAATCAGAAACAAGGGCTCCGAAAACGCAAGAACAACTTGAGGCTAATGCTCAGCATTATTTGAAACAGGTTGGTAAAATTCTTGATACGAAAAATGTTGAAGTTGTGTGGAATGCGGATTGGCTTTCCGCAATGACTTTTAAGGATGTTGTTAAGTTGGCTACGCATTTTACTGTGGCGCAGATGCTTGAGAGGGATATGTTCCAGGATAGAATTGCAAAAAATTTACCGATTTCGATGCATGAGTTTTTCTATCCTTTAATGCAAGGTTATGATTCGGTTGCGCTTAAGGCTGATGTTGAGCTTGGTGGTACGGATCAAACTTTTAATTTGCTTGCAGGAAGGGTTTTGCAAAAGGCTTATGGGCAAGAACCTCAAAATGTATTAACCGTGCCTATTTTGGAAGGGCTTGATGGTAAGAAAAAAATGGGTAAGTCTGAAAATAATTACATAGGTGTTAATGAAAGTCCGAAGGATATTTATGGTAAAGCTATGTCTATACCGGATGCTTTAATCTTGAAATATTTCGAATTGGCTACCGATGAGACTATGGATGAACTTGTTGATATTAGGAAACAGTTGGATGGTGGGGTTAACCCAAGAGATATTAAGATGAGGTTGGCTCGAGATCTTGTTGCTTTATATCATGATGAGAAATCTGCAAAAGATGCCGAGGATGAATTTATAAATATTTTCAGAAATAAACAAACTCCGGACGAAATTGAAGAAATGAAATTTTCCAAAAAAGATTGGAATATCGTCGAGCTTATATTTGATGCCAAAATGGTTTCCTCCAAGGGTGAAGGACGAAGATTGGTACAGGGTGGGGGAGTGAAAATTGATAATGTAAAAGTCAGTTCGTTTGAAGATATGGTCGAATTGAATAAAGAAGGAAGGCTTATCCAGGTAGGTAAGCGCAAATTCATTCTTGCTAAAATTAAGTAGTTGTGTGATAATTCAGGCAACCATTTGACTAACAATCTTTCTATATGACAGTTGCAACTGTTCATGTTGGCAAAGACAAGAAAGTTTTGCTGTCCGATTTTGTATCGCTCAAAACTTTACAGAGGATTCAGGATACTCTTGCGCAAGCCTTGAGTGTTTCTTTGGTAATAGTTGATGCTTTTAGTAAGAAGCCTATTACAAAACGCAGTAATATGAGTGTTTTTTGTAGTCATATGCGTAATTCCGAGTCTTTTATTTCCGAATGTAGGAAGCATGAGGCTCATTGTGGGAATATTTGTTTAAATGCTACCAAGTCGTCGGTTTTTGAATGTCATGCCGGGTTATTCGGTTTCACCGTCCCAATAATGCTTAGTGGAAGGATTGTCGCTTATTTTAAGGGTGGGCAGGTTAGGTTATCAAATCCGGATATAGTTAAATGTAAAACTCTTGCCGATATTCATGGTGTTGATTTCGATTCTTATCTTGAAATGTTTTTGGCCATTCCTCTTTTTAGTAAAGAGAAGCTTGATGCATCGATGGATCTTTTGAGTGTAATTGCGAATACCATTTCGAATCTTGCCGTATCCGGTCAAATTGCCAAGAGTAAAGCTACCGAAATTTTATATTTAAATGAACTTTTGGAAAAAGAAGTGTTGAGGAAAACCGAGGAGCTTAGGAAATCCGAAGAGAGATATAGGGGGATTTTTGATAATGCTTTAGATATAATTTATACAATTGATGGTAGTGGTGTTTTCATTGATATGAATGATGTAATTGAGTCTTTGGGGTACTTGAAAGCTGATATTATTGGTAAGCATTTTTCAGAGTTTATTTATAATGATGATTTGCATACTGTTGTAAGTTCATTCCAAGATCTTAAGAGCAGAAAACGAACTACTACCAGGGGTCTTAAATTTAGAATTTTATCGAAGAGTTTAAAACCTGTTTATTTTGAGCTTAACAGTCATGCCGTTTATAACATTGATGGTGATCTCGAAAAAATTGATGGGTTTTTGCATAATGTGGATGATACCGTGAAAATGAATATGCAGTTGAGATCTGTTAAAGAAAAATACAAGGAACTTTTTGATTCCATGAGAGATGGTGTTTATATGGTTGATGAAAATGGAGTTGTTACCGCTTTTAACAAGGCGGCTTTAAATATTCTTGGTTGCGATGGGCTGTTCGACATAATTGGTAAAAATATTGTTGAATTTTACCGCGATCCTTTAGACAGGAAGGCTTTTGTGAAAAAGGTTATGGAAAACGGTTTTGTTGATGATTATGTTCTTAATATTAAGAAAATGGATGGTACGCCGATTTATATTTCCGTTACGGCAAGTGGGCTTAAAGATGAAAATGGAAGGTTTAAGGGTATTGAGGGAGTTTTTCGGGATGTAACTAATCGTGTTGAATTGGAAAAAGAGGTTGTTTTTATGAAAAAATATCTTGATGCTTTGATTTCTTCGGCCGGGCAAGGAATTATAGGTGTTGATATGGATAAAAACATTTTTGTTTGGAATAAGGAAGCTGAAAGAATTTTTGGATATAAAGCTTCCGAAGTTATTGGAAGAGATGTTTCAGTTATTATCCCTCGTGACTGGAGAACTCAAAGATCTGATTT